>CAYSVF010000114.1:0-1109 GCA_964434415.1 uncultured Parvibaculum sp. | reverse complement strand
AGAAGCCGCTCGGGGCTCACCAGATCGAAACTCAGCTTGTCAGCCATCATCTAAGTCCTGTTCGGTGCCACTGTTACATGGCTGGCTGGAAAGCGGCGGATTAGGCCGCTTCCTTGGCCAGACGCTCGGCCTTGGCCACCGCGTCTTCGATGGTGCCGACCATGTAGAACGCCGCCTCCGGCAGATGGTCGTATTCGCCTTCGCACAGGCCCTTGAAGCCCTTGATCGTGTCCTTCAGGTCCACGAGCACGCCGGGCGAACCGGTGAACACTTCGGCCACATGGAAGGGCTGGCTGAGGAAGCGCTCGATCTTACGAGCGCGCGCCACCACGAGCTTGTCTTCTTCGGAAAGTTCATCCATGCCGAGAATGGCGATGATGTCCTGCAGGCCCTTGTAGCGCTGCAGGATTTCCTGCACACGGCGGGCCGTCTCGTAATGCTCTTCGCCGACAACGCGCGGCTCGAGAATACGGGACGTGGAGTCGAGCGGGTCCACAGCCGGGTAGATGCCCTTTTCCGAGATGGCGCGGTTAAGCACCGTCGTCGCATCAAGATGCGCGAAGGACGTGGCCGGCGCAGGGTCGGTCAGGTCGTCCGCAGGCACGTAAATGGCCTGCACCGAGGTGATCGAACCCTTGGTCGTCGTCGTAATACGCTCCTGCAGCGCACCCATATCGGTAGCAAGCGTCGGCTGATAACCCACGGCGGAAGGAATACGGCCCAGAAGCGCCGACACCTCGGAACCCGCCTGGGTGAAGCGGAAGATGTTGTCCACGAAGAAGAGCACGTCCTGGCCCTGGTCGCGGAAATGCTCCGCGACCGTCAGACCCGACAGCGCCACACGGGCACGTGCTCCGGGCGGCTCGTTCATCTGACCGTAGATCAGAGCGCATTTGGAACCGACGGTCGAACCGTTGTTCTCACGCGGGTCCTTGTTCACGCCGGACTCGATCATCTCGTGATAGAGGTCGTTGCCCTCGCGCGTGCGCTCGCCGACGCCGGCGAACACCGAGTAGCCGCCGTGGCCCTTCGCGATGTTGTTGATCAGCTCCATGATCAGCACGGTCTTGCCGACGCCGGCGCCGCCGAACAGGCCGATCTTGCCGCCC
>CAYSVF010000113.1:0-7428 GCA_964434415.1 uncultured Parvibaculum sp. | reverse complement strand
GCGCGCCATAGGGGCCTTCATCGTTCGGCTGCTGCCAGGTTTTGGTGCGGGCATAGTCCACCCAGCCCGGCGGCAGGATGCGCTTTCCTTCCCACAAGCCGTCGCGGAGATAGAGAAGGCCGAAGCGTGCGAAATCGCGCGGCGTACAAAAGCAGAAGGAAGATCCGATAAAGGAGCCCTTTGCATCGAATTTCGGGCTGGCGCTGCGCATGCCAAGCGGATTGAACAGGCGCTCGCGCATGAAATGTTCGAAATCTCCGCCCCAGGCATCCGCCGCCTGCGCGGCGGCGCGGGCGACGATATTGGTGGTGCCGCTGGAATAGGACCAGAAGCTGCCCGGCTCATGGTCGAGCGGGAAGGACGCCGCGAAATGCCCTGTATCGTCCTTGCCTTCGCCCCACAGCATCTCGATCACATCGGACGGGTTGTCCGGCTCATAATCTTCGCGAAAACGCAGCCCGCTCGACATGCGCAGCAGCAGGTCGAGCGTGATCGCCCGGCGCGGGTCGTCGCCGGTCCATTCCGGCGCCCAGGCAGGAGCCTGAATGTCGATTTTGCCGTCGGCGGTGAGAATGCCGACCAGCGCCTGGGTGATGCTTTTTGCCATCGACCAAGAGGGGCAGGTCGTGTCTTTGTCGAAACCGGTCCAGTAGCGCTCGTGAATGAGACGGCCATGCTGAATGACGACCGCGGCATGGGTTTCGCCCATATCCGCCGGGGCCTCCGCCTGGAAAGCACGGTCCATAAGCGCATCGAACCGGGCCCTGTCCATGCTGCTCGGCAGGTCTCCATCCGGCCATGCCTCGGTTGGCCATGGCGTGTCGGGGCTCTGAAGGGGCAGGGCGGGGAGCGCTTGATCGGTCATCTTCGTCTTTCGGTCTTCCAGGATGCGAGATCGTGCCCCGACAGGCGCGCCGTTGCAAATGCCTTGACCGATTCCGGCGTCTGTTCTGGGCAGAGCTGCAAAAGGAAGGTTATGCTGCAAGGAAATCGCATGTTTGAGGGAGGATGCAATGGCTTTGCCGCGATTGTCGATCGAGGGCGAATGGTTCCGCGACGCGGAGGGGCGGCGGCATATCCTGCGTGGCGTCAATCTGGGCGGCGACTGCAAGGTGCCCTATGCGCCGGATCAGCGGACCCATATCCCCACGGACTTTTCCGACCATCGCACCGTGTCCTTTGTCGGACGCCCCTTTCCGCTGAGCGAGGCGGAGGAACATTTCTCGCGGCTTAAGGCCTGGGGCTTCAACTGCCTGCGCCTTCTGACGACATGGGAAGCGGTCGAACATGAAGGCCCCGGCAAATATGACGAGGCCTATCTCGACTATTTCGCGACGCTTTGCCGTATGGCCGACGATTATGGCCTCTATGTCTTTGTCGATTTCCACCAGGATGTATGGAGCCGCATGACAGGCGGCGACGGAGCACCGGGATGGACCTTCGAGGCTGTAGGGCTCGATTTCTCGAAGTTTCACGCTGCCGGTGCCGCCCATGTGATGCAGCACAAATATGATTTCGCGCGGGGCGGGCGACAGGAAGAGAATTACCCGACCATGACGTGGTCGAGTAACTACCGGTATCCTGCCAATGCGATCATGTGGACGCTCTTCTTTGCGGGCTCCATCTTCTGCCCGGATTTCGAGATCGACGGACAAAGTGCCCAGGAGTATTTGCAGGGCCACTATATCGGTGCGATGGAAGCCGTCGCCGCCCGGGTGAGAGACCTGCCCAATGTTATCGGCTTCGATTCCCTGAACGAGCCGGGCTCGGGCTGGGTCGGTGAACTGATGAGCTATCGCCACACCGGACCGAGCCAGCAAAACCCGGCGCCCGCCCGGCCGGGTCTCGCCTGGTCGGTAATCGACGGCCTTGCCGTGGCGCGGGGCCTGCCGCGCATGATCCCTGAAATGGGCATCGATTGGGAGCAGCGCAAAACGGTCAAGAAAACCGACCGTCTGGTGAACCCGGACGGTGTGTCGATCTGGCGGCCCGATGCGCTTTGCCCTTTCGAGGCAGCAGGCGCCTATCGCCTTCAGGGCGGGGAGGCGGCAGTGCTCAACGAAAATTTCTTCGCGGCGCATCACGGGCGCGACTGGAACATGGACCGCGACTTCATGGGACCATTTTTCGCCCGCGTCGCGACGGCCATGCGGGCCATCAATAATGACTGGCTGCTTTTTGCGGAACTCGACCCGGCGGGCGGCGCAAAACACGGCTTTCCGGAAGACACACCGGACCGCACGGTGAATGCGAGCCACTGGTACGATGTGGTGACGCTTAGCACAAAGACATTCAACTATCCGGTCTGGGTAAACCCGTTCACCGGGCGCGAGCTTGATGGGCCGGAAGAAATCGAGGGGGCCTATACGCGCCAGCTTGGGAGATTGAAGAAGGCGTCAGAGACGCTGAATGGCGGCACCGGCGCACCCTTCCTGCTGGGCGAGTTCGGCATTCCCTACGACCTCGACGAGGCTGCGGCCTACAAGGCATGGGAGGCGGGCGACCGCACCGACACGCCCTGGGAAAAGCATGTGACGGCGCTCGACCTGATGTACAACGCCATCGACACGCTGCTCATCAATTCCACGCAATGGAATTACACCGCCTCAAACCGCAATGACCAGGCAATAGGCGATGGATGGAACCAGGAAGACCTCTCCATCTACAGCGTCGATCAGCGGGTGGATGAAAGCGATATCGATAGCGGTGGGCGGGCGCTGAAGGGTTTTGTCCGGCCCTATGCCCGCAGCGTGGAAGGTCGTCCGCTGAAGATCGAATTTCGTCGCCACAAGGGCCGCTTTCGCTTCGTCTACGATCCGGAGGGAGAGGGGCGCGCAGAGGTTTTCGTGCCGAAGCTCCAGTTTCCGAACGGATACGACATCGAGACGGAAGCCTGCGAGGTGGAAATCGACGAAGCCGCCCAGCTTGTGAGGTTGCGTGCAACCGGCGGCGGCCACGCTGCGCTTACACTCCGTTCGAAAGCTTCATAGGCGGCAGGTCCGGCTCTTCTTCGGCAAGCGCCGCCGCGATGGCGCGGGCAGCCCGCTGAAGGGCGGGAAGGTAGCGCTTTGCCGCCTCCTGCTCGCTGATGGCGGAGTTGATATAGCGCATGGTGATGCAGGCCATCACATTATCGCCGTCCATCACGGGCACCGACATGCCCATGGCAGGGTCGCCGGGCAATGGTGCCGTTGTGGCATAGCCTTTTTCCCGCGTCCTGCTGATGATTTCGGCGACATGTCCCTCGTCGCGCGCGGGCGCGTTGGCCGGGCTCTTGCTCGCCCGTAGCATGCCGAGCAGCATCTCGCGCTCTTCATCGGGACAGAAGGAGATATAGGCGCGGCCCAATGCGGAAATCAGCATCGGCAGCCGGCGGTTCGTATAGTCCGGGTCGGTATCGAAAGGGCTTTGTTGCCGCGTGGAATAACGCATGCGCATGGCATTGCGATCAAGCGTGGCGACGCCGAACGACCATTTGTATTGAGCCGTCAGCGCGGAGAGGAAGGGACGCGCCGCATCCACCACGCGCTCGCGATGGCGATACCCGCCCGATAGCCGCAACACGCGCTCGGCCACCTGATAACCGCCCCTTCTGGGTAGACGCACTACATAGCCCCCTTCGATCAGGGTATCGAGAAGGCGCACCAAGGTGGGTTTGGGCAGCCCCGTCGCTTCATGCAGGACGGCGAGAGAGGCGGAGCCACGGCGGTTCAGCGCTTCCAGTATGCGCAGGCTGCGAATGACGGGCTGGACGCCCGATGATGCATTTTTCTCGGTCAGGGCCTTGATCCTCCTGAGGTCATTCTAATTCCGTTACGCGAAATCTCAAAAACCCGATGAAGCATTTATGTCCGCGGCGGGCTTACCCTTCCGGCCGAGGGAACAGGAGGAGCGATATGTCGGAGGTTATGGAAAAGCCGGTTGCGAGCATGGATAGAGGGATCGTGCTGGAGCCGCTGACACCGACAATCGGGGCGGAGGTGCAGGGGATCGACCTTTCCACCATCCCCGACGAAGGCACGCTGGCCGCGCTGCGCGAGGCCTTGCTTGAGTACAAGGTCTTGTTTTTCCGCGACCAGGATATCTCCACGCAAGAGCATCTGGCCTTTGCGGGGCAATTCGGCGAGCTGGAGGTGCACCCCTTCGCGCCTCATAAGGAGGGACATCCGGAGGTCCTCGCCATCACCCATGACCGGGACAGCAAGGGGCGAGAGAACAAATGGCACAGTGATGTGACCTGGCGTGAATGCCCGTCTCTCGGCTCCATCCTGCGCGCCATTGAAGTGCCGCCGGTGGGCGGCGATACGCTGTTCTCCGATTCCTATGCGGCTTACGAGGGATTGTCCGACGAGGTGAAGGAAAAGATCGAGGGCAAGGTCGCGGTGCATGACTTTGCGCATTTCCGCAAGCTGATGGCCAAGCGCGGCAAGACGGCGGAAGAGATCGAGGAGATGAACAGGAAATATCCGGAAGTGGAGCATCCGGTCGTACGGACCCACCCGGAAACGGGCCGCCGCGGGCTCTACGTCAACACAGCCTTCACGCAATATATTGTCGGCATGGAACGCGAGGAATCCGACACGCTCCTGCGGCATCTCTATGCCCAGGCCGCGATCCCGGAATATCAGTGCCGGTTTCGCTGGCAGAAGAACTCGATCGCTTTTTGGGACAACCGGGCCTGCCAGCACTACGCGGTGTCGGATTACTGGCCGGCCGTTCGCCGGATGGAGCGCGTGACGATTATCGGCGACAGGCCGAGATGATACGGCCGCGCTGAAACGAGACGGAGGAAGCGCCCCGGAAGAAGAACCAAGAAGAAGTGGCGCATATGAGGCGGGCTCAGGGGGAGGAGCCCGCCTCTTTAATTTTTACGCCCGCTCCGTTACCGCCAGCGCAAAGGCGAAGACGCGGGCAACCTCTTTCAATCGCTCGAAGCGTCCCGATGCGCCGCCATGGCCTGAATCCATGTTGATATGAAGCAATAGGGCGTTGTCGTCGGTCTTCAGCTCGCGAAGCTTTGCGACCCATTTTGCGGGTTCCCAATAGGTGACGCGCGGATCGGTAAGGCCGCCGAGAGCGAAGAGATGCGGATAGGACTGCGCGCACACATTGTCATAGGGGCTGTAGGAAGCCATGTACTCATAGGCCTCCTTGCTCTCGATGGGATTGCCCCATTCGTTCCATTCCGGCGGCGTCAGCGGCAGCGACGCATCGAGGATCGTCGCCAGCACGTCGACGAAAGGCACTTCCGCGATGATGCCCTTGAAGAGGTCGGGCGCCATATTGGCGACGGCGCCCATCAGCATGCCGCCGGCGCTGCCGCCCTGCGCGACGATATTCCCGCGTGAGGTGAAGTTCTCCGCCGCCAGATGCTCGCCGGCGGCGATGAAGTCGGTGAAGGTGTTCTTCTTGTTGAAGAGTTTGCCATCCGTGTACCAGCGGTAGCCCTTGTCCTTGCCGCCGCGAATATGCGCGATGGCATAGACGAAACCGCGATCGACAAGCGACAGCGCTGCGATCGAAAAGCTCGCCGGGATGGAAATGCCGTAGGACCCGTAACCATAGAGCAGGCAGGGCGCGCTGCCGTCGATGGGTGTCTCTCTGTGATGTAGAATGGAAACCGGCACTTCCGTGCCGTCGGGCGCCGTCGCAAAAATGCGCTGCGTCACGTAATCGGCCGGATTGTGGCCGGAAGGAACTTCCTGACGCTTCCTGAGCGTGCGCTCCCGCGTCTCCATGTCGTAATCGAAGACTTCGGCCGGGGTCGTCATGGAGGAATAGGAAAAGCGCATTCGCGACGTGTCATATTCGTAGCCGGCGCCGAGCGAGAGGTCGTAGGCTTCTTCGGCAAAGGCGATTTCATGCTCCGCGTTGTCACGCAGACGGCGGATGGCCATGCGAGGCAGGCCGCCCTGGCGTTCCATGCGGGCATAATGGTTGCGGAAGGCGACATGGCCGAGCAGAAGCGTGCCCGGCTTGTGCGGGATAAAGTCCTTCCAGTGCTCGCGTTCCGGCGTCGCTTCCGGTGCTTCCATTACCTTGAAATCTTCCGCGCCATCCGCATTGGTCAGGATCAGAAAGCGCTGCCGTTCCGCGTCATGCTCGAGATCGTATTCGACGCCCTCCTCGCGGGCCGCGATGAGGCGCGGGGAAAGCTCAGGCGCATCGGCGGGGATAAGGTGGATTTCGCTCGTCTGATGGTCATGCGTGTCGATGACGATGTATTTGCGGCTCTGCGTCTCGCCGACACCGGCAAAGAAGCTCGGGTCCTTTTCCTCGTAGACAAGCGTGTCGGCCTGCGCGGATGTGCCCACCACATGCCGGAATACTTTCAGCGGGCGATGTTCGTCATCCACCTGCGTATAGAAAAAGCTCGTGCCGGCAGCATCCCAGACCACGCCGCCCGAACTGTCCGGCACCTCGTCGGCAAGATCCTTGCCGGTTTCCAGATCGCGTAGACGGATGGTGAAATATTCCGAGCCCTTGCGGTCCGCGGACCATGCGACCAGGCGATGCACGGGCGAGTGGGCAACGTCGCCGAGCTTGAAATAGGCTTCGCCCTCCGCTTCGACATTGCCGTTCAGGATGGTTTCTTCCGCCTCGCCGTTTTCCGCCCCGCGTGGGCGGCGGCAGAAGATCGGGTGCTGCGCCCCTTCTTCATAGCGCGTGTAATAGGCGTAAGGCCCGTCGGGTGAGGGAACGGAGCTGTCGTCCTCCTTGATGCGGCCCTTCATCTCATTGAAGAGCGTTTCGCGCAGATCCGATACCGGTTCCAGCGCCTTGTCGGTATAGGCGTTCTCCGCTTCCAGATAGGACCGGATATCCTCGTCGAGTACGGACGGGTCGCGCATGACCTCGCGCCAGTTCTCGTCGCGCAGCCAGGCGTAGTTGTCCGTGCGCGTGATCCCGTGATGGGTGTCGGTCGCAGGAATCTTGCGCGCTCGCGGCGCGTCGGCAGGGGGCGTCAGTTTGATCGAATTCACTTGGGAACTCACTTGGCGGGAGAGGGGATTACTCGTCGTCGGGCTTGAAGTCGAGCGCAGTGCCGTTCATGCAGAAGCGCAGGCCCGTCGGCGCGGGGCCGTCGGGAAAAATATGGCCGAGATGCGCCTGGCATTTGGCGCAATGGGCCTCGGTCCGTACCATGCCATGCGAGCGGTCCTCGGTGATGCCGACCGCCTCCGCGTCGACTGGGGCGAAGAAGCTCGGCCAGCCCGATCCGCTTTCAAACTTGGTTTCGGACCGGAAGAGGGGCGCGCCGCAACAGATACAGGAATAGGCGCCTGCTCGTTTCTCGTCCCACCAGGGGCCGGAAAAGGGGCGTTCCGTGCCCTGTTCGCGGGTCACGTGATATTGCTCGGGCGTCAGTTCGGCCTTCCATTCGGCCTCGCTCTTTTCAGCCTTGTCGGACATGGGCCAGTTCCTTCC
>CAYSVF010000112.1:0-7509 GCA_964434415.1 uncultured Parvibaculum sp. | reverse complement strand
CATTAGAGACGGCCTGCATCTTGGCTTCGAGATAGGCGGCGATACGCGAGGAAAGCTCATCCATGATGGCCTCCCCTCTTCACGCCGGCCTGGCCGAAACGCGCACGACTTCCTTCTGCTCCGATGAGCATGAACACATCATCCTCCCATTCTTGTTTTTCGGTCACGGCCTGTGGCCGGACCCTTGTTTGGGTCCGACAATGCCGCCTGCACAGGAGACGGTCAACGTGACGCAGCGGTAGTGCGGGAGAGTGCTTTCCCACCGGTGCAAAGAGACTAGAATTTCGTACATATTGAAAAGCGGAACGGAACAGGAAGAGGATTCGATGCGCATCTGGCTCACCATCGCGGCCCTGAGCGGCCTCATCTCCGTGGCGCTCGGCGCCTTCGCGGCTCATGGGCTGAAATCGCATGTCGGAGAATACGAACTCGGCGTCTTCGAAACCGGCGCGCGCTACCAGATGTACCACGCGCTGGCGCTCGTCGCGGTGGCCTGGGTAGCGAGCATGGGTGCCGGCAGTCTCGCGACGATGGCAGGAAGCGCTTTTCTGGCCGGCACGATCCTTTTCTCCGGCTCGCTGTATTTCCTCGCCCTGACGGGAAGCCGCGCGCTCGTGCTGGTCACGCCGGTCGGTGGGCTGGCCTTCATGATCGGCTGGGCCTGCCTCGCCTTTGCCGCCTGGAAAATCGGAAACTGACCGAGCGGAACCCGCCGCCCGGCCTTGCGGGGCTGGAAATGGTTGAGAACCGTTACTATTTTTTATAGACCACAGTCTATAAATAGACCAAGGTCAAGCGTCCGGTCTTATCGGCATCGAAACGGGAGGTTATCGATGGAGGAGCGCATCCTGATCGTCGGCGGCGGCATCGCCGGCCTGTGGTCCGCCCTTGCACTGGCAAAAAGCGGACGCTCTGTCACGGTCATCGAGCGCGACCCGCCCGCTCCGGAAGGAGAAAATTCTGCCGACCTCGCCTTCACCGACTGGGAGCGGCGCGGCGTCGGCCATCTACGCCACTCCCACGCCTTCCTCGCACGCCTCCACAAGCATATCCGCGAATGGCACCCTGAGCTGATGCAGGACCTGCTCGATGCGGGCTGTCGCGAAATCGGCTTTGTGGATAACCTGCCGTTTGCCTTGCGCGAAACCTACGTCCCGGCGCCCGGCGATGAGGAACTCACCATCCTGACGAGCCGGCGCACCACGCTCGAATTCGTGATGCGCCGCTATGCGCTGCGTCAGCCCGGTATCGAATTCGTCACCGACACACTGGTGCGCGACGCGCTGACGGAGACGCGAAATGGCAGGCTTGCCTTGACCGGCCTCGTCATCGAACGTAACGGCGAACGGCAGGAATGGCCCGCCGACGCCGTCATCGATGCCGCCGGCAAGAACAGTCAGCTCGTCGATACGCTGAACGAACGCGGCGCCGGAATCGAAGAAAAGACCGAGCGCGCGGGCATCCTCTATTTCACGCGCCATTACCGCCTGCATGAGGGCATAAGCGAACCCGAGCGCAACAAGGTGCCAGGCGCCGGCGATATGGGTTTCATGAAATATGGCGTATTTCCCGCCGACAATGGGTGCTTCTCCATCACCCTCGCCGTGCCCGAAATCGAGATGGAACTGCGCAAGGCAATCATCCGCCCCGAGACATTCGACTTTATCTGTTCGCAACTGCCCGGTGTGGCGCCATGGACCGCGCAAGACCGTTCGACCCCCGTGTCGAAAGTCTATGGCATGGGCGAACTGATCAGCCGCTGGCGCAAACTTGCCGACGACGACGGCCCGCGCGTATTGAATTTCTTTCCCCTGGGCGACAGCTTCATTCGCACCAATCCGCTATACGGACGCGGCTGCACCTTCGCCGCCATCGAGGCGGAAACGCTGGTGCATGCCTTCGACCGGACGGAAAACCCGGTTGCGCGTGCCACGCTCTATTTCAACAATGTACGCGATGCACTGCGCCCCTACTATTCGGACATGGTCAAACAGGACAAGGCCGCCATCCGTCGCGCCCGCAATGCTCTCGACCCGGATTACCGTCCGAAACTGCGCAACCGTGTCATCCGAAGCTTTGCCGAAGATGCGATCACGCCCGCACTGCGCGGCGATACCGCGCTGCTGCGCGAGTTCATGCGCGCCTTCCACATGATCGACAAGCCCAGCGAGTTCTTGCGCAATCCAGGCAATATCGCAAAGATCATGGGCGTCTGGGCACGTGGCAAAAAACGCAATGCCCGCCACTACCCCCCAAAACTCGGGCCCGACCGGCAGGAAATGATGGCACTGCTGGACCTGCCCGCGACAAGTGACTGGGAACGCTTGCGCGACGCGGCCTGAACAAACAATCTGAACGAAACCGAACATGATCTGAGGGAGGATGGGCATGACATTTCCCAAGCCGTATTTTGTCGAGACCAACGGCATCCGCATGGCCGTGCATGAGGCAGGCCCGAAAGACGGCATTCCCGTCCTTCTCGTGCATGGCTGGCCGGAAATCGCCTATTCCTGGCGCCATCAGATGAAGGCGCTGGCCGATGCGGGCTACCGCGCCATCGCGCCCGACATGCGCGGCTATGGCGATACGGGCGGCCCGCTGGGCCAGGACGCGGTGCCGCTTTACGATATGGAGCACCTGACCGGCGACCTCACCGGCCTTCTCGACGCGCTGGGGATCGACAAGGCGATCATGGTCGGCCACGACTGGGGCGGCCTTGTCGCCTGGCAGATGCCGCTCATGCACCCCTCCCGCGTGATGGCCAATATCGGCGTCAATACGCCCTTCATCCCGCGCCTCGATACAGAGCCCATCGCCGCCATGCGCGCCGCCTATGGCGAGGACATGTACATCGTCTTCTTCCAGCAATTCGGCGAAGCGGAAAAAGTGCTCGGCAAGGACACCCGCCGGTCGCTGCGCTTCTTCTATCGCCGCTCAGGCGTCACGATGGAGGAGTATCTGAAACTCCCCGAAGAAATGCGGCGCCTTACCCTGCTCACCGCGCTGCAGGCCCCCGAAGACACGTGGACCGGCAAGGCACTGCTGACGCCGGACGAATTCGAGGTCTACGCAAAAGCCTTCGAGAAAACCGGCTGGGAAGGCGGCATCAACTGGTACCGCAATTTCACCCGCAACTGGGAGAGAAGCGAGAACCTGCCTCAACGCGTCGACGTGCCCGGCCTGATGATTTCCGCGGCCGACGACATCGCGCTCCCGCCCGCCATGGCGGAAGGCATGGAGAAATATGTGCCCGACCTCGAAAAGCACATAATCCCCGATTGCGGTCACTGGACCCAATCCGAAAAGCCCGAAGAACTGAACCGGCTGATGCTCGATTGGCTGAAGCGGCGTTTTCCGGCCTGAATGGCCTTATTGGAAACTTGATTTGCCCCGTGCCCCCTCCTGCGGCTTAGATAGGGGCGGCGAAAGCAAGGTGCCGGGGGGCAATCATGGATTTCGTACAAGACTGGCTGCAGGCGCCCTGGCCTCTGCAAGGCTGGACTGTTTGCATTGTGGCTTTGAATACGGCTGCGCTGGCCTTTCTGCGCGAAGAAGCGCTGACGCGCTGGATCGCCCTCGGCTGGGCCGCGACATTGGGACTGGCCGTCTGGCTGCGTCTCCACGAGCATGTATCGCAGGGCGCCTGGGTCGCCCATGCTGCGGTCTGGACGCCATTCCTCTTTCTGCTGATCCACGCCAATCCCGAAATGAGCTTCGACCGCAGGAGCCACATCTATCTGGTGATTTTTCTGATCGGCAACCTTGTGACGCTCGGTCTCGGCTGGCCGCATGTCTACGAATTCATGCGCGAGCGGAATTTCTGGGTGGCATGACGTTCAAAGGCGGGCGGATGTCCGGTTCCGGCTGCATGCAACGTCCAGCGCTGCTATGATCCAACATCCTCGGTTCAAGGCAACGTGCAGAAAACAATGACGGAACGGGATCGCGCCGCGCTTCTCTTTGCCAACGACACTTTTTATCGCGCCTTCGCCGACCGCGACTACACATTGATGACCGCCATATGGGCAGAGCGCGAGCCCGTAACCTGCCTCCATCCCGGCTGGCCACCTGTGGAAGGCCGCGACGCCGTGCTGCAAAGCTGGCACGCCATCCTTTCGGGCCCTGCAAGTCCCGACATCACATGCATCGCGCCCCGCCCCGGCATACAGGGCGACACCGGGCTCGTGATCTGCTACGAGCAGATCGGCAAGGACTTCCTCCTGGCCACAAATATCTTCACACGGGTCAATGAGGGCTGGCTGCTGTTCCACCACCAGTCGAGCCCCGCGCCCGAGCCGGATGAGGATATTCGAGGCGCAGCGCCGCGGATCAACTGAAAGCCACTTACATTCCTGTTAGCGGGTTGTTGCAAAAGGTTGATCTGTCTATATTCCGCGCATTCGAACATCCGAACGGCCCTCGAGGCGCATCCCGAGAAGTGACTAGGAAAAAGGGTCACAGGAGAAGTTAATGTCCCAAGCCCTCGATGAGGCGCCTGCATCAGGGCCGGCAGCACCGGCCGTTCATACGACACAGCATCCCCCTTCTCTCGCAGCGGTGAAGGGCGACAGGCCTTTGCGCATCCTGCTGCCGAGTTACCGCTCCAATCCGACAACCGGCGGTCAGGGCGTCTATATGCGCCACATCACCAAGGCGCTTCTGGATCTCGGGCATGAAGTCGATGTGATTTCCGGCCCGCCCTACCCCAATACGGACAAGCGCGCCGGCCTCATCAAGCTTCCTTCGCTGGACCTTTACGCCAACCCGCACCCGATCCTTTCCATTCGCCCCTGGATGTTCGCCTCCCCCATCGACCTTTTCGAATGGTGGAGCCATGCGACCGGCGGCTTTTCCGAGCCCTACACCTTTGGCGAACGCATGGCGCGCTATGCCCGCGGCACTTGGGCCGATTACGACATCTGCCATGACAACCAGACGTTGTGCTGGGGCCTCTTGAAAATGCGCGATATGGGCCTGCCCGTGGTCGGCACGATCCACCACCCGATCACCATGGACCGCCGCATCGATGTCGGCGCTGCCAAGACGCTGAAACTGAAACTGCTGAAGAAGCGCTGGTATTCCTTCCTCAACATGCAGATCAAGGTGGCGCGCCAGCTCGATCCGCTCATTGTCGTGTCGGAAAGCACACGCCGCGATGTGGTCCGCGAATTCGGCGTCGAAGCGGACAAGACGCGCCTCGTCCTGCATGGCATCGACCACATCCAGTTTCGTCCGATGCCGCATGTCAAACGGCGCGACGATTTGATCGTCACCTGCGCCAGCGCGGACGTGCCGCTTAAGGGTCTGATCTTCCTCATTCGCGCCTATGCGAAACTGCTGAAGACATATCCGGACCTGAAACTCCGCGTGATCGGCAAGCTGCGCGAGGGCAACACCTCCGACGAGCTTCGTCAGCTCGGCATCATGGACAAGGTGGAGTTCGTGTCCGGCATCACCGACGAGGAAATGACCGAACTCTACAATGAAGCGACCATGTCGATTTCGCCCAGCGTCTATGAAGGCTTCGGCTTTCCTGCGGGCGAAGCCATGTCCTGCGGGACGCCGGTCATCACGACCAATGGCGGATCGCTCCCCGAAGTCGTCGGCGATGCGGGCCTTGTCGTGCAGCATTCCGATCCGGACGCGCTCGCCAAGGCGATTTCCACCTATCTCGACGATCCCGAACTTCGTGCCCGCTACGGCATTGCGGCCCGCGAACGCATTCTCGACCAGTTCAAGTGGGAACGCGCCGCCCGCGATTGTGTTGACGTTTACAGAGAGACGATTGCCCATGCAGACCATCGACTTCAAGCTGCTCGGGCTTAGGGACGGCCAGCGTGTGCTGGACCTTGGCTGCGGGACGGGACGCCATGTCCACGCCATGTATTATTTCGCGAACTGCCATGTCGTCGGCATCGACCTCTGCTTCGACGACGTGGTGACGGCGCGGAAGGGCTTCGAGGACAATCCGGACATGGACCCGGAAACGAAACGTGCCTTTTCGCTGAGCGTCGGCGATGCGCTGTCCCTGCCCTTCCCGGACAACAGTTTCGACAAGGTGCTCTGCTCGGAAGTGCTGGAACACATTCCCGACTACAAACAGGCGCTGAAGGAAATCGACCGTATCCTGAAGCCGGGCGGCACCTTTGCCTGCTCCGTACCACGCGCCTGGCCGGAGCGCATCTGCTGGGCCTTTTCCGACGATTACCACAACGAACCCGGCGGCCATGTCCGCATCTTCCAGGAGCGCGAACTGAAGGATGCGGTGGAAGACCGCGGTCTCTCCTTCTTCTATCGGCATTTCGCGCACGGACTGCACTCACCCTATTGGTGGCTGAAATGCGCCGTGGGCGTGAAGCGCGAAGACAACGCCCTCGTCAACGCCTACAAAAAATTTCTCGAATGGGACATCATGGAGGGCCCCTGGCTGACACGCACGCTCGAAAAGATCGCCGGCCCGCTGATGGGCAAAAGCGTGGTTCTCTACTTTTCCAAGGCAAGCTGACGGCATGGTGCATCTGAAACACGGCGACACCATTCCCGACGGCTATTTCGACGGCGCGCGCAACCGCATCCTCGAATTGCAACGCGAGAACGGTGCCATCCCCTGGTATGACGGCGGTGTCGTGGATCCGTGGAACCACACCGAAGCCGCGATGGGGCTGACCGTTCTTGGCGACGTCGAGAACGCGCGCCGCGCCTTCGAATATCTGAAGGAAACGCAGCTCAAGGATGGCTCCTGGTGGGGAGAGTTGGGTGCCGCCGTGCCCTTCGACGAAGACACGCAGGCCTATACGGGCGAAGGTGCAGGCATGCCGGTCCGCGACACCAATTTCGCCGCCTATATCGCCACCGGCGCGTGGCATCATTATCTCGTAACCGGCGACCGCGTCTGGCTGGCGGAAATCTGGCCGCATGTGGAAGCGGCGATGAATTTCGTCATCGATCATCAGAGTGTGCATGGCGACATTCGCTGGGCCGCCGACGATCCGCACACGCCGGAAGACGACAGCCTCATCACAGGCTGTTCGTCCATCTACAAAAGTTTTGAATGCGCCGCACATATCGCCCGTGCTCTGGGCCACCCCTCCCGCGACTGGATGGCAGCGCGCCGGAAGCTCGGCGAAGCGCTACGTGAAAAGCCCCATCGCTTCGACCGCACCTGGAAACCGAAAGACCGCTATTCGATGGACTGGTATTACCCGGTTCTCGCCGGCGTGCTGACGGGCGAGGCTGCGCGCAAACGCATTGCCTGGAAGTGGGACCTTTTCGTCGCCGAAGGCAAGGGCTGCCGCTGCGTATTGGAAGAGCCCTGGGTAACGGTCGCAGAATCCGCCGAACTCACCATGGCCCTGCTCGCTGCCGGACAGCGCAAGGAAGCCGAAGCGCTGCTGTCATGGCAGCATCAATGGCGAGACGAGGAAGGCGCCTACTGGATGGGCTACCAGTTCCGGGACGAAGTCGCCTGGCCTGCCGAAAAACCGGCATGGACGGCAGCCGCCGTCATCC
>CAYSVF010000111.1:0-7511 GCA_964434415.1 uncultured Parvibaculum sp. | reverse complement strand
CGATCAGGTAGGTCCAGGCCCAGCCGAGCAGGATGCGCTGGTCGCGATAGAGATCGGGCAAAACACCCGGTATGACCACGCGCGTCAGAAGCTGGAGGTTGCCGGCGCCCAAGGTCAGGGCGGCTTCGGTCAGCGCCCCATCGAGCTTGCGCGTCGTGTTGGCGATGATCAGCACCTGCTGGAAAAAGGTGCCGATGAAGATGATCGCGATCTTCGGCCCGTCATAGATGCCAAGAATGGCGACGGCGAGCGCGCCGAAGGCGGGCGCGGGAAGATAGCGGAAGAATTCCACAAAAGGCTCGGTGAGGCGCGAGATGGGCGCGTAGGCCCCGCAGAGCACGCCCAGCGGCACACCGATTGCCGAGGAGAGAAAGAACCCCCAGAAGATCACCTGGATCGAATGCCACAGGCTTTCATGAAGCCACGGCATATCCTTCGAGGGCGGCGGCGTGACGAAGGCGGTATAAAGCGCGGTGGCCACTTCATGCGGTGCGGGCAGATAGACCGGGTTGGCCGGGAAGCCCTGCGGCGGCGCCTGTCCCTCGGCCTCCGCCTCCTTGACGACGTCCTCGAAGGGTCCGCGCGGCATCCGCATGTCGACCTGCAGATAGGAGACGCTGCCGGGATCGGTGATCTGCACCAGGGGGTGCCACACGACGGGCACATAGCTCACGATGCTCCAGACGAGAATCGGCAATACGAAGGAAAAAATGCCGAGAACGGTCTTTGCTTTGGGCGACAGTTCCGTCTGAACCGAGAACCAGTTTGTCCGACTCATGGTACCCCCGGGCGCTACTCGTTACTCACAACTCGATACGCAACTTACTTAAGCGCGTCCGCCTCGAGGGACGGATCGATATAGCTGTCGATGTCCTGGGGATCTGCATAGACCTTGTACTTCACGTTGAAGTCATCGGAGATCTGCGACGATCCGTAGAGGGAGGAAAACCCGTCCGCCTGTTCGAGCACCTTGGCGCTTTCCTCGAGCGTGAGGAGCTTGGTGCCGTTCAGCAGCGGCTTGTACTGTGCTGGCGTCAGCCCCACACGGGCGGACATGATCTTCAGCGCATCGGGCTGGGTTTCGGGGTCGTTGATGTATTTGACGACCTTGTCCCAGACCTTGATGAGCTTCACATAGTCGTCGCGACGATTGGCGAGGCTCGTCGGCGTCACGGTCAGCGTGTCGTAGATGAGGCCGGGCTCGTCGGCCGAGGTGTATACGGGACGCGCACCGGGAACGAGCTTCATTGCCGCGCCCGAGCTCGGCTGCCAGGCGCCGATGGCGTCGACATCGCCCGAGGAAAGGACCTGCGGTGTGTTGTTGGTGGCGACATTGACCAGGCTGACATCGGATTCCGACATGCCGATCTTCTCAAGGCCGTTCAGCAGCAGAAGATGGTCCACGAAGCCCATCTCGACGCCGATCTTCTTGCCCTTGAGTTCCTTGAGGCTTTTGATGCCCGGCTTGTCGATGATCATGTCATTGCCGTTGGAGTAGTCGTTCACCATGATCATGACGCTCTTGGTGCCGCTGCCGCCCATGACGAGCGCATCGCCATTGGTCACGCTGACGCCGTCGAGCTTGCCGGCCGCAAAGGCATCCATGGACGCCACATAGTCGAACCACTGGAAATCCGCGTCGACACCGGCTTCCTTGAGCCAGCCCTTGTCGATGGCGACCTGCCAGGCCACCCAGCCGGGCCAGTCGCTGTAACCGATTTTAAGCGGGGCTTCGGCGCGGGCGGGCGCGGCCAGCATGATTGCCGACATGGCCAGGCCCAACGCCAATCCAAGACTTCTCTTGAGACCCATCACATTAACTCCCGAGGTTGAGCAGTATTACGAAATGCAAAATGCGTAATACTACGAGCAAGCCCCGTGCCACGGAGGAGAACGGGAGAATGCCGGGAGTTTTGGTCCTCAGGCGGGTCTTTCAGAGGGCATCGACCGCTTATGTTGCACAGCACACAAGCGGGTTGCGCCGCAGATCGCTCATTTCCTGTGCACGCCTATCAATCGGGCATTAGATAGAGAGGGGGGAAGAGCGATCAGGCGCTCTCTTCCGCGACGAAGCCCTTCCAGCCGCTCATATAGGTCACGAAGGCCTTGCCCAACCCTTCGTCGCGCAGATGCCGGGCGGTCACCGGCAGCGCCGGAGACACATAAGAAGGGTCCGCCAGCACACGCCGCGGGAAGTCGTGGCGCAGGATCGCGGCCCGGCCGATCACGACGAAGTCGCAGCCGTTCTCGATCACCTGAGCGGCATCCGCCGCGCTCATGATCTTGCCCGCCGCGCCCAGCCGGACGGCCACGCGCGGCAGCTCGGCGAAATAGCTCAGGAGCGACCGGCCCTGGAATTCCTCCTCGACGGGCTCCTTGAAGACATCCCAAAGCGACATGTCGAGATAGTCGATCTTTTCCTGCCGCAGGATTTCAGCCGCCACTTCGC
Source organism: uncultured Parvibaculum sp. (assembly GCA_964434415.1). GTDB lineage: Bacteria > Pseudomonadota > Alphaproteobacteria > Parvibaculales > Parvibaculaceae > Parvibaculum. The sequence goes on along the minus strand of CAYSVF010000111.1, from coordinate 5,062 downwards.
GCACTTCCGCGAGCTTCAGGCCGAAGCGTTCGGGAGACAACCGCAATCCGACCTGAAAGTCGGGGCGGCAGGCGGCGCGGATACCGTCAATCACTTCCATGATGAGGCGCGCCCGGTTTTCCAGCGACCCGCCATATTCGTCGTCGCGGCGGTTGAGTTCCGGAGAGAGGAACTGGGCGAGCAGGTAGCCATGCGCGCCATGCACCTCCACACCGTCGAAGCCGGCCTTCTCGGCGCGCTGCGCAGCCTGAACGAATGCATCGCGCGCCGCCTTCACTTCTGCCGTCGTCATGGCGCGGGCGCCGGTATCGGCGTCCTCGGACGGACCCACGATATCCGTGACGATGCCCTTGGCGGCTCGGATGCCTGCATGATGAAGCTGGACGGAGGAAACCGAGCCGCAGGATCCGATCTTCTGCGCCAGCCGGGTCAATCCTTCCAGATGCTCGTCTCCGAAAACGCCGAGCTGGCCTGCAAAGCCCTGCCCTTGCGCCTGCACATGCGCGGCGCATGTCATGGTGAGGCCGAAATCGCCCTCCGCCCGCATGGTCAGCCAGCGATATTCGTCATCCGACAGCGTGCCGTCCGCATGGCTCTGCTGGTTCGTGAGCGGCGCCAGCATGAAGCGGTTCTTCATTTCAGGGCCACGGGCAAAGGCGAGGGGGTCGGCGAGACGGGCTGCGGTCGTCATGAGATTTCCTGAATGTCGAAAAAGCGCCGGGATGGGCGCCTTGTGAATTGCGATGGCCGGGATGGAAGCCGCCCGCCGATTTTATGTCAAGCACACTGACGCGGCCGCGCGCGGCGATGCAGGGGAGATTTTCGGCAAAGCCCGTTCACGCAAGAACAGGCTGCCCCTGCGGCAAGGGCGGAAACCGCATGGCAAAGAGCTACCAAAGGTCCCACATAGGATGTAGCAGACGAGAAATCGTCGATAAGATAACGGGACAGACCGCAAGAGGAGGCGATCATGTCGGAAAACAGCGAGGCGGCACCGCGCGACTATTCCCAGTCCAATGCGGAACTGGCCGCCAGGTGGAAAATCGACGTCAACCAGGACCCCTATTCCATACCGCTGGAAGATATCGACCCGGCGCATGACGATCTTTTCGCCGCCAACAAGACCCTGCCCTATTTCGAGCGCCTGCGGGACGAAGACCCGGTGCATCTCTCCGAGAAGGGGCCGTACGGGCGATACTGGTCGATCACCAAGTATGAAGACATCATGTATGTCGACACGCATCACCAGATCTTTTCATCCGACATCCGCAATGGCGGTATCCGGCTCGGCGGCCTTCCCATCGAGGGCGAGCCCGACCCGCTGACCTATCTGCCCATGTTCATCATGGAAGACCCGCCCAAGCATGACGAGCAGCGCAAGATCGTGCAGCCCATGTTCACCAGCGAAAGCCTGTCGTCGCTGGAAGGGCTCATTCGCCAGCGCGCGGGGCACATTCTGGACAACCTGCCACGCAACGAAGAGTTCAACTGGGTGCGCGAGGTTTCGGTGGAGCTGACCGGACGCACGCTCGCCACGCTGTTCGACGTTCCGCAAGAAGACCGTCACAAGCTCATCCACTGGTCGGACACGGTGGAGAGGCTGGGCGATCCGGAATATTTCGAGACGCCGGAAGAAGGCTTCAAGGAGCTTTGGACCTGCTGGGAATATTTCGACGCCGTGTGGAAGGAGCGCGCGGCGCGCGAGGAGCCGGGCTCCGACCTCATCTCCATGCTGGTGCATGGCGAGTCCACGAAGAACATGCCGCCCAACGAATATCTCGGCAACATGCTGCTGCTGATCGTCGGCGGCAACGACACGACGCGCAATTCGATCACCGGCGGCGTTCTCGCGCTCAATCAGTTTCCGGACGAATACAAGAAACTGACAGACAATCCCGACATCATTCCGAACATGGTGTCGGAGATCATCCGCTGGCAGAGCCCGGTCGCACATATGTGTCGCACGGCGCTCGAAGATACGGAAATTCGCGGGAAGACGATCAAGAAGGGCGACAAGGTCGCGATGTGGTACGTGTCGGGCAACCGGGACGAGGAGAAGATTGCCCGCGCAAACGAATTCCTGATCGACCGCGAAGGCGCGCGCCACCACCTCTCCTTCGGCTTCGGCATTCACCGGTGCGTGGGCAACCGGCTCGGCGAGATGCAGCTTCGCATTCTCTGGGAAGAGATCATGAAGCGCTTCAAGAAAGTGGATGTCGTGGGCGATCCGAAATATCTGCGGTCCAACTTCATCCGGGGCATCACCCACTTGCCGGTGATCCTGCGCGAGTGACGGCGGGCGGGCTTCGGCCCGCCTCTATCCCTGAAAGATCAGGAAGAGAAAGGCGATGAAGATCAGGACGTGCACCGCGCCCTGAAGCAGATTCGTGCGGCCGCTTGAAAAGGTGATGACGCTTACCGCCAGCATGAGCACGAGAATGATCGTGTCGCTCGGCTCCAGCCCCAGAACAAGGTCGAACCCGGCCCAGTAGGCCACCGCCAGCATCGCCGGCACGGTCAGGCCGATCGTGGCCAGTACCGATCCCAGGAAGATATTCACCGAGCGTTGAAGCTGATTGCGAAGCGCCGCCTTCACCCCGCCGATCGCCTCGGGCGTCGCCACCAGCGTCGCCATGATGACGCCGCCTATCGCCACCGGGGCATGGAGCGTTTCGACCACATAGTCGACCGGCACGGCGAGCTGCTCGACCATGAAAACGACCGGCACCATATAGGCGAGCATCAGGAGCGCATGCGGCAGGATGCCGGTCTCCCCCGCCTCATGCGCCTCTTCCCCACCGATCTCGGAGAGGGAAAAATAGGCGCGGTGGCGCCCGGTCTGGATCAGCACGAAAATGCCGTAGAGGCCGGTGGCCATCACACCGAGCATGATCATCTGGCCGAGGGAATAGGTTCCGCCTTCCGTCGATTTGGTGAAGTCGGGAAGGATCAGGCTGAAGACCGCCAGCGGCACGATCACGCCCAGATAGGCATTCGCTCCCTGAAGGTTGAAGCTCTGCTCGTGATGCCGCAACGCGCCGAGCAACAGCGACAGGCCGACCATGCCCCCCATCACGATCATGACGACCGAAAACAGCGTGTCGCGCACGAGCGTCGGGTTTTCGTCGCCATGCGTCATGATCGCGGTGATGCTCATGACCTCGATCAGGGCGATGGAAACCGTCAGCACCAACGTGCCGTAGGGTTCGCCCAGCCTTTCGGACAGCGCTTCGGCATGACGCACGACGCCGACGGCCGCGCCAAGCACGACCGCGAAAATCCAGACGAAGAGAACCCCGAGCCATATCCCGTTCGAAAGGCCCTGAAAGAGGCGGGAACCGAAGAAAAGGAAAACGAGGCTTGTAAGGATTGCCACGGCCAGCATCCATTCGCGCCGAAGCGCGATATGGCGCGGGGCCGCGGGCGCGCCGTCGATTGTTGCATCATGCCCGGGAACCGGCTCTTCCATCATGCCCCCGGTCAGGCCGGCTGGCCGGCGGCATCCGCCGCGGCGGTGAAATTATCCGTTCCCAGATAGCTCGTATAAGAAGGAAATGCGAAATCGGAGCCGTGATCGTGCACGATCCCCATCACGCGCAGGAGCAGCTCTTCCCGGATCTTCAGGAAGGTGCCCCAGTCCGCGCTGCGCACCATTCCCCGAACTTCCAGATCGAGGGAATAGTCGCCCAGTTCCTTCAGACAGACGCGAACCGTGTCGGGATCGATGCGCTCGTCGGTGCGCAACATCTCCGCGACCTTGTCGATGATGTCGGAAAGCTGTTCGCGCGTGGTTTCATAGCGCAGCCTGATCTCGGTATTGATCAGGTTCGCATCGCGGCGCGTGTAGTTCGTGATCGACATCTGCGAGAATTCCGAGTTCTGCACCGTCACCAGCGTCCGGTCCAGCCCGCGCACCTTGGTGGAGCGCAGGCCGATCTCCTCCACCGTGCCGACCATGCTGCCGAATTTACAGAAATCGCCGACCTTCACCGGACGATCCGCATAGAGAATGATCCCGCCGATAAAGTTTTCCAGCGTCGGGCGGACGGCAAGCGCAAGCGCGAGACCGCCGACACCCAGACTTGCGATGATGCCGTATAGCGGGACACCCATCCGCGCCACGGCCAAGGCAATCACATAGCCGGCAACCAGAATGCCGAGCACGCGCAGTATGAGGCGGATGAGGCTGGCATCGAGACTTTCCTTGCGCACGCGCGGCAGGGATACGATCATTGCCGCCACGGCATTGAAGCCGAGCACGATGACGACGGCGACGGCGATCGCCTGAAGAGCCAGCACGACGAGCTGTAGAGCGGCCAGGAAATCGCCCGTCAGATTGATGAAGTCGTCATTCAGCCAAAGATACAGTTCCAGCAGACCTGCGATCAGAAGCGGCGCGACCATCCGCTGCAGCGAGCGGACGACCGGGTTGACCGGTTGAACGCGCCGCCCCTCCCAGCGCAGCAGCGCAAATGCGGCAAGAGCAAGGAGCACGGTCATGAACGCAAATGCCATCCATTGCCAGACCGCCTGCTCATTGAAGCTCGACCGCATCCAGTCCGGCAGCTCCAGCACGTAGCGGTAGAACTCCACCGGCATGGAAAGGCCCGGCCCCAGAACGAAATCCTGATAGAAGTCCATCGTTCCGCCGGAGCGCTCGGGCATGTCGCGGACAAGAGCGTAGAACTCCGGCAAGCGCCGTACCGTGTCTTCCGAGAAGAGATAATCAGGACTGCCATCCGCTCCCTTGACACGGACCATCCTTATTTCGGTGCCCGGAAGAACCCAACCGTGATCGGCCTTGCCGGCGGCCACCTCCGCCCTGCCGGGGATAGCGGCGAGGTCGGGTTCGGGGAGACGATCCAGAATTTCCTTGAGGAGAAGAACCGAACTGATCCCCACCGAGCGGCGGCTGGCGGGAGCCACCGATGACAGGTCGAGCGTGGTCGTGGCCTTCATCAGAGCGGCCAGCGCCTGCTTCTTCAGCGCGGAGACTTCCTCGGTATCGAAAATGGCATTGTTCTCCTCCGCCCGTTCGATGGCCGCCAGAAGGGATTTTTCC
>CAYSVF010000110.1:0-7544 GCA_964434415.1 uncultured Parvibaculum sp. | reverse complement strand
ATCCAGTGGGCGCCCGGCCTGCCGAAAACACGCTCGGGCAAGATCATGCGCCGCATCCTCAGAAAGATCGCCGAGGATGATTTCTCCAATCTCGGCGACACCTCGACGCTCGCCGATCCCGGCGTGGTCGAAGACCTCATCGACAATCGCCAGAACAAGGCCGAGTGACGGACGAAGCATTTGCGACAATCGAAGGGCCGCTCATCCGAGCGGCCCTTTTTTATTGCAATCCCGCCCGGCCGTCCCCACCTGACTGTTTTCGCGAATTCGGTCAGGGAGGACAGGATGACCAATTGGCAGATCGGCGATGTGAAAATCACGCGCATTCTGGAGCTTGAAGCGGCGCTGCCCGGCGGCGGCGAAGGCTCGATGGTGGAAAAGGCCTTTCCCGAGGCGGTGAAGGAAATCGGCTGGCTCAAACCGCATTTCGCCAATGACGAAGGTCACCTCGTCATGGCCGTGCAGGCCTTTCTCATCGAAACGCCGACCAAACGCATCATCGTCGATACCTGCATCGGCAACGACAAGAAGGACCGTGCCAATCCCTTCTTCAACGGCCTGCAAACGAACTTCCTGAAGGACATGGAAGACGCAGGCTGGCCGCGCGACAGCGTGGACACCGTGCTCTGCACGCATCTCCATGTCGATCATGTCGGCTGGAACACCATGTTGCAGGACGGCGAATGGGTCCCGACCTTCCCGAAAGCCTCCTATCTCATCGGCAAACGCGAATGGGAACACTGGCAGTCAGAAGACAATCCGCGTAACGCGCCGGTATTGGCCGACAGCGTGAAACCGATCTTCGACGCGAGCCTCGTCACCCTCATCGACGAGACGCACCGTATCTGTCCGGAAGTGAGCGTACGCCCGACACCGGGACACACGCCGGGTCATATCAGTGTGGTGATCGAGTCCGGCGGCGACAGCGCGGTCATCACCGGCGACCTCATCCACCACCCCTGCCAGATGGCGCGCATCGACTGGCGCAGCGGCTTCGATACCGATGCCGACAAGGCGGAAGAAACGCGCCAGGCCTTTCTCGCCGAAATGGCCGGCAGCCCGGCCCTGATGATCGGCACCCATTTCGCGACGCCCGTGGCGGGCCATGTGAAAGCGGATGGTGACGGCTACCGGCTTGACGTGACGGCCTCACTCCGCGAGTAACGGGGGATCCGCCATTCCCGAAGGAGGCCATTCATGTCCGACAAACCCGACCTGCTCTGGCAGGGCTTTCTCGGTCTCTGGGTGCTCGACCCCGATAGCTGCCAGTATGAGCAGGGCGACCCGCCCCGCTCCGGCAGCTATCGGATCGAGGAAACGCCGGATGGCCGCCTCGCCTTTCACATGGAATGGGTGGATGCCTCGGGCGAGGAACATAAGGCGAGCTTCACCGGCAAGCCCGACGGCAAGCCCGAGCCCTTCGCCGGTGGTGACCTTGCCGACGCCATGTCGGTGACGCCCGTCTCGGCGCGCGAGCTCAACAGCGCCGCCTACTATAAGGGCCGCGAACTCATGATCGCCTCGCGCCAGCTCGACGACACGGGCGGCGCCATGCGCCTCATCCAGGCCGTGCTGCTGCCCGACGGCACCAAGCCGACCAATATCTCGATCTATGTGAGAGCGCAGTAGCAGCTATTTGCAAAAGCTCCACCGCCCCATTTCCATATGGAAATGATTGGCGTGGAGCTTGTTGTAGTCCGGCCCCAGCACGCCGCGGAACACCTCGCAGGCGCCATCATGCACGCGGGTGAGGAACTTTCCTTCCGGCGTGTCCTTGTCCCAATCCTTCAGAACACTGATCTTCCGCCCGTCCGCCAGCACGAAGGCCGCAATATCGATGGCGCGGCCTGTCGCATGATATGAAAGCCGCTCTTCGGGATCATGGTTGATATTCCGGCACTGATAGGTGCTGTAATGAACGATGCGGGAGAGCTTCGAGCCGAGAATTTCCGCCGCCGCCGGTTCGGCCACATGCCGCTCCCAGATGAGAAGCGCCGCCATGATGGTACAGGAGAGCCGCACGCCGCCGCCATAGCTCACATCCGAGTTTTCGAGCGTCAGCGCATTCGGCGCCCCGCAGCCTTCATGCTCGGAGGTGATGGGCGCGAACGAACTCGACGCGCGAGCGCCTGACCGCCGCGACGCAGGCCTCCGGCCGGTGTTCGAGAATGCGCATCTTGATCGGCGTCGCAAGGCCCGGCTCGTCGGCGATCTCGAGCGGCGAGAAGGGATTGATGCTGTCGGGCAGGTTCCGCAAGCCCCACCCCGCCAGAAACGCCATGGCGGAAAAAAAGCCGATCCGGAGCGCGATTGCCCAGAGGCCGAGACCGTCCTTATGACCCTCCCTGCGCCATCTAGAAATCGGAAGTGATCCCCTTCACTTCCCAGTCGCCATAGCGGGCCGGGTCCTTACCGCCGCGCCCGTCAATCTCCCTGGGTGCCGGGTTTTCGGCGGCGAGCCGGTCGGCTTCCTTGCGGCGCGCCTCGGCCTCCGCCAGCGCGCGCTTCGCCGCCGGGGACAGCTCCTTCTTCGGCTCGTTTTTCGTCTTTTCGGCGACGTTACGGGGAGTTTCGGCGCTCATATCCGCTCCGGATCTGCTTGAAGCCCATGATGATTGTCCACATATAGAGCGTGGTTCCCGCGCGCGCCACCCTGCGCCGCGTGACCCCATCGGACAAGCCAACGGAGTCATAGACGAACAGATGAATACGCTCAGAACCGGCATGCTGCTGGCCGCCATGACGGCCCTTTTCATGGGCCTCGGCTATCTGATCGGCGGCGGTGCCGGTATGGCCTTCGCCTTCATGCTTGCCGCGGGCATGAACCTCTTCGCCTATTGGAACTCCGACAAGATGGTGCTGCGCATGTACAAGGCGCAGCCCGTGGATGAGCAAACGGCGCCAGAATATGTCCGCCTCGTGCGGCGGCTGGCCGAAAATGCCGGCATCCCCATGCCCGCCACCTATATCGTCGACACGCCCCAGCCCAACGCCTTCGCCACGGGCCGCAATCCCGATCACGCAGCGGTGGCGGCGACGCGCGGTCTCATCGAAATGCTGACGCCCGAAGAGCTTGCCGGCGTTATGGCCCATGAAATCGGCCATATTCGCAATCGCGACACGCTGACCATGACCATCACCGCGACCATTGCGGGCGCGGTTTCCATGCTCGCCAATTTCGCGCTCTTTTTCGGCGGCAATCGAAACGCAGGCGGCATCATCGGCACGCTGGCGCTGGCGATCCTCGCGCCCATGGCCGCCGGGCTGGTGCAGATGGCGATCAGCCGCACCCGCGAATATTCCGCCGACCGGGCGGGCGCGGAAATCTCGGGTCATCCCATATGGCTCGCCTCGGCGCTGGAAAAGATCGAGAACTATGCCCATCGCTCGCGAAACGACTACGCGGAAGCCAATCCCGCCACGGCGCATATGTTCATCATCAATCCGCTTTCGGGCGAAGGCCGCGACAGTCTCTTCTCCACGCATCCGGCAACCGCCAACCGCATTGCCGCGCTCAGGAAACTGGCTCAGGACATCAACCGGGCAAACGGCCGCCCCTGGGGATAAGGAGCCGCGATGCCGCCGAAACGCAGCATGAGCCATCCGTAGGCGGAAGGGCCTCTTCCATGCTTCCTTTCGCCCTCCCCTTATGGTCTAACCCTGCCATGTCCACACCGAACCGACAGAAAGCGCCGCAGGGCCTCGCGCCCCGCGCCGGAGCCGCCGCCTTGCTGCGCGCCGTTGTGCAAAAACGCCGCCCGCTCGACGAAGCCTTCGCCGAGGAAGCGGCGAGCGGCAGGCTGGCCGCCTGCGAAGCGCGCGACCGCGCCTTTGCCCGCGCCATCGCCGCGACCACGCTGCGTCGCCTCGGCAGCATCGACCACGTGCTGGACGGTCTCCTGGAAAAACCCCTGCCCGCGCGCGCAAGCCATGTGCGCAACATTCTGCGCATCGGCCTTGCCGAACTTCTCTTCATGGGCGTCGCGCCCCATGCCGCCGTCGGCATGGCCGTGGAAAACGCAAGCGCCAGCCGCGTCGCCCGGCATTTCAAGGCACTGGTGAACGCCATTCTCCGGCGCGCGGACCGCGAACGCGACACGTTGCTCGCCGGCCTCGACATGGCGCGGCTCGACACGCCGGACTGGCTCTTCGAGAGCTGGTCGCATGCCTATGGCGAGATCACCGCCCGCGCCATCGCCGAAGCCCATTATGCCGATCCGCCTCTCGACATCTCGGTAAAGCACGAACACGAACGCCGGTACTGGGCGGACGAACTCGGCGCGGAGATCCTGCCGACAGGCAGCTTGCGCCTGAGAGAAACGGCGCGGGTGGATACGCTACCGGGCTTCGATCAGGGCGCCTGGTGGGTGCAGGACGCCGCGGCGGCCATCCCCGCGCGCCTGCTCGGCCAGATCGCAGGCGCCGAAGTTCTCGATCTTTGTGCCGCGCCCGGCGGCAAGACGGTGGAGCTCGCCGCCATGGGCGCGCGGGTCACCGCGCTCGACCGCTCCGGGGCCCGTCTCGAGCGCGTGAGCGAAAACCTTGCCCGCGTCAATCTCGCAGCCGAACTGGTCGCCGCCGACGCCGCGCTCTGGCAGCCCAAAAGGCAATGGGCCCGCATCCTGCTCGATGCCCCTTGTTCGGCGACCGGCACCGCGCGCCGCCATCCCGATGTGCTGCGCCTCAAAACACCGGGCGACCGAGACAAGCTTGCCGCCTTGCAGGCCCGCATTCTGGCTCATGCCTCCGGCCTTCTCGCGCCGGGCGGCATTCTCGTCTATTGCACCTGCTCGCTGGAAGCCGAAGAAGGCCCGCGCCAGATCGACGCGTTTCTGGCCGGGCGACCCGGCTTTGCGCGCCTGCCCATCCGTGCGTCGGAAGTCGGCGATCTGAGTGCCCTCGTCACGGCGGAAGGCGATATGCGCAGCCTGCCCTGCCATCTGGACGACAGGGGTGGCATGGACGGTTTCTATGCGGCCCGGCTGATCCGGTCTAATTGAAAAGAAAATAGGTAGAAACAGTATAAGTATAACAAGAGTACTTATAGGTTTCCGTATTTCTCAGTCTGCATTTGAGGAAATACATGAGGCGCTTTTCCCTCTAGTCTTTCCGGATGGAACAAACTGTTTCGGTCCCGCAAGTCGAGACCGCCACGCCGCTCTGCCCGGTTTGCGGATCGGACAAGGGAGCGCCCATCGGGACCAAATCGGGGTTCCAGCTTCTGTTTTGCCCCGACTGCGGCATTCGCTATGTCGATCCGATGCCAAGCGCCTCGGAACTCGCCGCCTTTTACAGCAACTACCAGACCACCCCCCACTACATCGGCAAGACCGCCCGCAAACTCACCCGGGCCAGACGCCGCATCCGGCGCTACCGGCGTCTCGCGCCCGGCAGGCGTTTTCTCGACCTCGGCTGCAGCATAGGCACGGCGGTCGAGGCCGCGTCGCGTCTGGGGTTCGAGGCGTTCGGCAACGATATCGACCCTGAAAGCATCCGCCTGGCCGGAGAGATGTTCCCGAACGGGCGCTACCACGCCGGGCCCGTCTCGGAACTGCCGGCCGAATGGGGCAATTTCGACTTCGTCTATTGCGCCGAGGTCATCGAACACCTGACCGACCCGCATGGCTATCTGGCCGCGATGTCGGCCCGCATGAGCCCCGGCGCGCTCCTTTATCTGACGACGCCGGATGCCGGCCACCGGCACGTCCCGGAAAAGTTCGAGCTATGGAACCAGGTCGTCCCGCCCCATCACCTCATCTTCTTCGACAAGCCCTCGCTGACCGCGCTTCTGGCGTCCTACGGGTTGGTGGTCGTCAAGGTCGAGTACTGCCGAAAGCCGGGGCTGAAGGTACTCGCCCGAAATATCGGCATTGCCGCGGCAAAAGGCGCTGCGCCGCGCGTTTGGAGAGATCGGCCCGATTTGCTATCTATCCTCTCCAGCCGATGGGGGACAAATGGCAAATAGAGTTCGGGGGACCGCATCATCCGATGCGGCGCGCAAACGCATCGCGGTCTTTTCCGGGCATGACCAGCTTGGCGACGGGCTGTTCAAGCTTCCCTTTGTCCGAAGCCTGCGGGCAAGTTTCCCAGGCGCGGAGATCCATTGGGTCTCCGCCTATCATTGCGTCTATGCGGGCGTCCTTGCGCCTCTGATCGCACCTTTCATCGACCGGGTGCACACCATGACGGACCTGTCGCAGCACAAGCGGCAGCTCATCCTCCCGCCCCGCATCCCCGGCACGCCCTACGACATCGCGATCGACACACAGACGCTTTTCTGGCGATCGCTGGTGGTGAGGCGCGGCCTCAAGCCGAAATGCTTCATTTCCGCTGCCATGGACTATCGCCTTTCAAGCGTCCAGCCCCCCGACGACGACCGCACCAAACCGAGGCACTTCGTCGAACATTTGTTGCGCCTGGCCGAGCTGGCCGCGGGCGAAAACTTCAGGCGCGACGACACGCCCGTCGAAATCCCCGCCGAACTCGATGCGCTGGCGCGCACCCTGTTGCCGGGCTCCGACACGAACGGAGAGTCTTCCCCCTATATCGGCATCGCCCCCGGCTCTGGCGATCCGGCCAAGCGCTGGCCGCTGGAGCGGTTCATGGCGCTGGCCGGGCATTTCAGGGAACGCGGCTTCCGTCCGGTCTTCATGGTCGGTCCCAGCGAGGCGGACCTGCTGGAACCGCTGAGGTCCGCATTCCCCGATGCTCTTTTTCCCGAACAAGCCCTGCCCCCGGGCAAAAAGCCCGGCCCGCTTCTGGTCGCCGCCCTCGGCCGTCGCATGGCAGGCTCCATTGCAAACGATTCCGGGCTCGGGCATTTGCTGGCCATCTCCGCCAAACCCCTCGTCCTGCTCTATGGCCGCCACACCCCCGCAAAATACGCCCCGCTGGTGCCCGGCCTCAGATCCGTCTGGGCACAGGAATTCGGGGGTCTCGACCATAAGCTGATACCGCTCGATCGCGTGGAGCACGAAATGGAAGCGGCGCTGGCGCAAACCGGCATATGCCGAAGCTGACGGGCTTTCTTGCACCGATTCAAGGCGGGTGCTACTGAACGGAGATCAGGCTTTTTGCCGCAGGACTCCCCGTATTTCGGCCACCGAGAATCACATGAGCGCCATCAAGATCGCCCCCTCCATCCTCGCTTCCGATTTCGCCCGCCTGGGCGAGGAAGTAGGCGCCATATGCGAGGCGGGATGCGACTATGTGCATGTCGATGTGATGGACGGCCATTTCGTGCCCAACATCACCATCGGCCCGTCGGTCGTGAAGGCGTTGAAACCGCATTCGACGAAGCCCTTCGACGTGCATCTGATGATCTCGCCGGTCGATCCCTATATCGCGGAGTTCGCAGAAGCGGGCGCGGACATCATCACCTTCCACCCGGAAGCGGGCCACCATCCCCATCGCACCATCCAGTCCATCAAGGCGGCAGGCTGCAAGGCGGGACTGTCGCTCAACCCGGGTACGCCGCTTGAGATGCTCTGGCCTCTGCTGGGCGATCTCGACCTCGTCCTCGTCATGTCGGTCAATCCGGGCTT
>CAYSVF010000109.1:4245-7566 GCA_964434415.1 uncultured Parvibaculum sp. | reverse complement strand
GGATTTCGCGCCATGGCGAAGCCGACCACGATCAAGATCAAGCTCGAGAGCACGGCGGATACGGGCTACTTCTACGTTGCCAAGAAGAACAGCCGCACGATGACCGAGAAGATGACGGTCCGCAAATACGACCCCATCGCTCGAAAACATGTCGAGTTCAAAGAGACCAAAATCAAATAAGATCAGAGCAGGCCACGGCCTGCTCTTTTTTTGCGCTCTTTGGAGACCTCCCATGGCGACCGCCGAACAGTATCGCAATCAGGCATCCTCCCTCAGCTACCGCAACCAGGCCTTCATTGGCGGCAAATACGTGCCCGCCGCCTCCGGCGAAACCTTCGATTGCGTAAGCCCCATCGACGGCGCTGTGCTGACCAGCGTGGCGTCCTGCGACAAGGAAGATGTGGATGCTGCGGTGAAAGCCGCGCGTGCCGCCTTCGAAAGCGGTGTCTGGTCGGAAATGAACCCGCGCGACCGCAAGCAGGCCCTGCTGCGTTTCGCCGCCGCCATTGCCGACCATCGCGAGGAACTGGCGCTCCTTGAAACGCTCGACATGGGCAAGCCGATCACCTTTGCGCAAAGCGTGGATATCGACGGCGTCGTGTCCACCGTGCAGTGGTATGCCGAAGCGATCGACAAGATCTATGACGAGATCGCGCCGACGAGCCGCGATGCCATCGGCATGATCACGCGCGAACCACTGGGTGTCGTCGCTGCCGTGGTGCCGTGGAACTTCCCGCTCCTCATGGGCGCCTGGAAATTCGGCCCGGCTCTCGCCGCGGGCAACTCCATTATCATGAAGCCGGCCGAGCAGTCGCCGCTTTCCGCGCTCCGCCTTGCCGAGATCGCCGCGGAAGCAGGCATCCCCGACGGCGTCTTCAACGTCGTACCGGGCTTCGGCGAAAAGGCCGGTCAGGCGCTCGGCCTCCATATGGATGTCGATATGGTCGCCTTCACCGGCTCGACCGAAGTCGGAAAATACTTCCTGAAATATGCCGCCGACAGCAACATGAAGCATGTAAGCCTCGAATGCGGCGGCAAGACACCCAACATCGTCTTCAATGACTGCAAGGATCTCGATGCCGCCGCCATGGGCTCCGGCATGGGCGTGTTCTTCAATACCGGCCAGGTTTGCGTCGCCTCCACCCGCCTCCTCGTGCAGGAGGATATCCATGACGAGTTCGTGGAGAAGGTGAAGAAGGTGGCAGAAACCATGCAGCCGGGCGATCCGCTCGATCCCGCCACGCTGATGGGCTCCATGGTCGATGTGAACCAGATGGAGCGGGTGAAGAGCTATATCGAAATCGGCGAAAAGGAAGGCGCGGCGCTGGTTCAGGGCGGACGCCAGGTTCGCCAGAACACGGGCGGCGCCTATGTGGAGCCGACCATCTTCGACAAGGTGGACAACTCCATGCGCATTGCGCAGGAGGAAATCTTCGGTCCCGTCCTCTCCACCATCACGTTCAGGGATGAGGAAGAAGCCGTCCGCATCGCCAATGACACGATATACGGCCTGCAGGCCTGTCTCTGGACCGACGATCTCAACCGGGCCCACAAGGTTGCGCGCAGGCTGAAGGCCGGCACGGTGAATGTGAACGACACCGACGGCGGCGACATCACGGTTCCCTTTGGTGGCTACAAGCAGTCGGGCATCGGGCGGGACAAGTCGCTTCACGCCTATGACAAGTACACCCAGCTCAAGACGACCTACATCAAGCTGAGCTGACCCCGCACCGCGAGCGGGAAGCCGACATGACAAAGGCCGGTCCCAAGGGACCGGCCTTTCGTCATTCTCGCCTCTTTTCGCCCCCTCATCGTCGACCCCGGGGGGTGGCCGGCCGGGAAATAATGCGGGTATCAGAGGAGGCCACTCCATTACCACGCCCCGACCGGCCGTGCCCCGCGGACCCAGGAGATGCGGCGGACCTGAGCACCCCACGGGGACACGTTTCGCTGCCGTTCGTCTATCCGCCTCACCCCCCAGCAAGGGCGGAAGACCGTGCGGCAACGAGATTCCACGTTAAGACAAAAATTACCATGTTTCGCAACAAGGATAAAGTGACACGATAAAGTCAGTAGTCAAAGGCTTGAAACATATTGAAAAATTAAGGTTAACGCGCAAGCGTTCCACTTCATCCACAATCTGAAGCAGAACTTTCAAGCCGCCTGTTTCGGGACAATTCCGCGATAAAACGCTCGGCGACGCTCCATCAGGCCGCTTGTGCGACGACCTTGTTTCGACCGCTCCGCTTTGCCTCATAGAGACAGTCATCGGCCCGCGACAGCAGGCCGGACGGGCTATCCCCGCCCCCGATCGTGGTCGAAAGGCCGATCGACACCGTCACATCGAGCATCGTCTTGCCGTCATCGAGAGCGAAAGGCCGCGACGCGATGCAGACCCTCAGCCGCTCGGCCACCACCTTGGCGAACTCCGCATCGGTATCGGGCATCACCACGACGAATTCCTCGCCGCCCAGCCGGCAGCACAGATCCACGCCGCGGACATTGTGAGCTATCCGTTGGGCGAACTCCTTCAGCACGGCGTCGCCCGCCGGGTGCCCATAGGTGTCGTTGACGGCCTTGAAATGGTCGATGTCGAAGATCAGCAGGGAAACCTGCTTGCCGGTATGCGCCGCATCGCCGACGAGCGATTCCAGATGACCTTCCATATACCGGCGATTGTGCAGCCCGGTCAGCGGGTCCGTCACCGCCTGCTCCATGCCCTGCTGGAACTTGTCGCGCAGGAAGTCCTGATAGCGTTTACGGCGAAGCTGCGAGCGGCAACGGGCCACGAGCTCGTTGCGCTCCACCGGGCGGACGAGATAATCGTTCACGCCCATGTCCAGCGCGCGAACCAGCCGCGCCGTATCACCTTCCTCGACGATGACGAGGATCGGCGTCTGCCGCGTCGCCTCCAGCGAGCGGAGCTGCGAGCACAGCCGGAGCCCGTCATGCGCCTCCAGCGTGAGGCTCACGATATACATGTCGAAATCGCCCTGACCGGCAAGCTCGATAAGCTCGTCGGGCGTCTCGGACACCATGACCGTATGTTCCGACGAAAGCGTATCGGTGATACGCCGCAAAGAAGAGGGCCGATCGTCGATCACGAGGAAACGGCCGGGCTCCTTCAGGAGCATGTCGGCTCCTTCTCTCGCCGAGAAAGCGCCGATGCGCTGGCCCGTCGCGTCGCGCAGGCGCAGCTCGTCCGTCACCATTTTCAGGCGAACCAGGCTTCGCACACGCGCAAAAAGCGCCAGATCATTGACCGGCTTGGTCAGGAAATCGTCGGCGCCCGCCTCCAGCCCCTGGACGCGATCCTTGGGC
>CAYSVF010000109.1:0-4235 GCA_964434415.1 uncultured Parvibaculum sp. | reverse complement strand
CTCGACGGTGACGTCGTCGCGCAGACCGCGGACCGCGGTGACCATGATGACGGGAATATGTTCGGTCTCGGGCGAGGATTTGAGCCTGCGGCACACCTCGAACCCGTCCATGCCCGGCATCATCACATCGAGCAAGATGATGTCCGGCTGGCATTCCTTTACGGCCTCCAGGGCTTCCGGCCCGGAGCTGGCGGCGAACACTTCGAAATATTCGCCCGTCAGCTTCGCGTCGAGAAGCTTCAGGTTCGCCGGAATATCGTCGACTATCAGGATACGCGCCGTCACGAGATCACCTCAGCCGAGGAACCGTTTCACAGTCTCCAGAAACTGGGTCACGGAAATGGGTTTGGAGATATAGGCCTCGCACCCACCCTCACGGATCTTTTCTTCATCGCCCTTCATCGCAAACGCGGTGACGGCGACGACCGGGATAGCCCGCAGGCTATCGTCTTCCTTGATCCACTTCGTGACCTCGAGCCCGGAAACTTCCGGAAGCTGGATGTCCATCAGGATCAGGTCCGGACGGTTTTCCCTGGCGATTTCGAGCGCTTCGATGCCATCGCGCGTCTGCAGCGTCTCATAGCCGTGGGCATCCAACAAATCGTGAAAGAGCTTCATGTTAAGCTCATTGTCTTCCACGATCAGGACTTTCTTCGACATAGCGTCCATCGCTCCGGAACTCCAATTGACCTCGAAACCGGCGGGGGGTATCCCCGCGATTCACTGGCAGGATCATCCCGATAGTGCCCATGACATCCTTAACCAACTCTTTATCAATGGCCGGAATCGGGGAAAAACCGCGCTTATCGCCTCCAGAGCCCCAATATTCGCAATTCACGCTAAACTCGAGATTAATACGGGCGACCTTTCTCGCTCAAAATGCAAAAAACACGCATGCAAGGACCCGGTATCCCGGTGCTTGCGAGAGAAAATCGGGATTCGGCAACGGATTTCGGGGAGAAGAATATTGAAACGTGACCGGGCGGAAACAATCGCCATCAAGGCGCTCACCTTCCTTGCACACGATCAGGACCTGATGGGCGCCTTTCTGGCCCAGTCCGGCCTCTCGCCGGACGAGTTGCGCGAGCGACTGAACGAACCGGGATTTCTCATCGGCGTGCTGGACTTCTTGCTGATGGAAGACGAACGCGTACTCGCTTTCTGCGCCGCCGAGAGGCTGTCGCCCGAAACCCCGCTGGCCGCCCGCCATGCCCTGCCCGGCGGCGAGCATGTAAACTGGACGTAAAGCCGCCGCATGACCTCGCCCGATCCGCTGGCCCTTCATGAAAGCATACCCGCACAGCTCGACGAGCTGCGACTGGAACGCGGCCGCCCGCTCATCGTCACCGATTGCGACGAGGTGCTGGTGGAATTTCTGAAAGGGCTCGAACGCTATCTGGAGGCCAATAATCTCTGGATCGATCTTCAAAGCTTCGCCCTCTCCGGCAATATCAAGCATCGCGACACGAACGAGCCCGTGCCACCCAAAGAGATGCCCGCCCTGCTCGAGCGTTTCTTCGATACCGAGACCCACCGGCTGGACGCAGTCGAAGGCGCGGCGGACGCCCTTGCCGAATTGTCGAAGCGCGCCCAGGTGGTGGTGCTGTCCAACCTGCCCCTGACGCAACGCAAAACCCGGATCGCCAATCTGGCGTCGCAGGGCCTGGATTACCCCGTGATCGCCAATCAGGGGCTGAAAGGCGGACCCGTCCGCAAGCTGGCCGATATGGTGGAGGCTCCGGTCTTCTTTCTCGACGACCTGCCGCCCAATATCTCCTCCGTGGCCGAGGCGCATGCCCCCTCGCACCGCATCCACTTCATCGCGGATGAAAGGCTGGCAAAACTGCTCGGCCCGGCAAAGGACAGCCATTTCCACACCACCGACTGGAACGCGGCAAAAGCCTTCATCGAAGAGAAGCTGGCGGCGGAAGGCTTCTGACGGGGCGTCCGGGCGGCTATTCTGCCCCTCGCAAACGACAACCGGATTTTGAGTCTCCGCCATGCGGATCGGCATCGACCTCGGAGGAACGAAGATCGAAGGCATCGTTCTCGATGCCGGGGGAAAAGTGCGCGCAAGGCGGCGCACCCCCTCGCCGCGTGGCGATTATGACAACACGCTGAGCGCCATCTGCGGCATGGTGGACCACCTCGAAGCCGAATGCGGTGCGACCTGCTCCATCGGTATCGGTATGCCCGGCGCGATCTCGCCCGCCAGCGGGCTGGTGAAAAACGCCAATTCGACATGGCTCAACGGCCGGCCCTTCGGACCCGACCTCGAAGACCGGCTGGGCCGCGAGGTTCGCCTCGCCAATGACGCCGATTGCTTTGCGCTTTCCGAGGCGAAGGACGGCGCGGGCGCCGGGTGCCGCAGCGTGTTCGGGGTCATCATCGGCACCGGCACGGGCGGCGGCATCGTACATGACGGCAGGCTGCTCTCCGGCCCCAATGCGATTGCCGGGGAATGGGGGCACAACCCCCTGCCCTGGGCCCGGGAAGAAGAACGGCCCGGCCCGGATTGCTATTGCGGCAAGCAAGGCTGCATCGAGACATGGACGAGCGGCCCCGGCCTTGCCGCCGCCTTCGAGCGCGAGACGGGCCGTACGGCAACGGCGGAAGAGATCGCCGGCGCCGCGCAGGCAGGCGACCCGGACGCTACCGACGCGATCCGCCGCTATGCCGACCGCCTCGCCCGTGCGCTGGCATCCGTCGTCAATATTCTCGATCCCGACATGGTGGTGCTAGGCGGCGGCATGTCGAATATCGGCGCGCTCTACACCCTGCTGCCCGGGCTAATGCCAGCTTATGTGTTTTCCGATACGGTGCGTACACGGATCGAGCGCCACCGCCATGGAGACGCCTCCGGCGTGCGCGGCGCCGCATGGCTCTGGCCGGAAGGTCGAACGCCATGACAGCAGAGACCGAAAGAGAGGACAAAAAGGAAGACCGAACGCCCGGCTTCTGCCGGGACTGCTTCACACAGCTCACGGGCCGTGTGGCCCGCTGCCCGAATTGCAAACGCCCACGCCTTGTCTGGCACGATGAAATCGACAGCCTTTCCATCGCGCATATGGATTGCGACGCCTTTTATGCATCGGTGGAAAAGCGCGACAATCCGGAGTTGCGCGACAAACCGCTCATCATCGGCGGCGGACAGCGCGGCGTCGTCTCCACAGCCTGCTACATCGCGCGCATTCGCGGCGTTCGTTCGGCCATGCCCATGTTCAAGGCAAAAGCCCTCTGCCCCGATGCCGTGGTGCTGAAGCCCGACATGGCGAAATACGCCGCTGTCGCCAAGGAAGTCCGCGCGCTGATGCGCGACCTGACGCCTCTGGTGGAACCGGTTTCCATCGATGAGGCCTTTCTCGACCTCTCCGGCACCGAACGCCTGCATCATGCAAGCCCCGCGATCAGTGCGGCGAAGCTGGTGAAGCGGATCGAAACCGATATCGGTATCACGGCATCGATCGGCCTCAGCCATAACAAGTTCCTCGCCAAGATGGCCTCGGATCTCGACAAGCCGCGCGGCTTCTCCGTCATCGGCAAGGCGGAGACCATCGCTTTCCTCGCGGAAAAGCCCGTCTCGATGATCTGGGGCGTCGGCAAATCGCTCAATGCGAAACTCGCCGCGCAAGGGATCACCCATATCGGCCAGCTTCAGCATATGGAGGAAAACGACCTGATGGCCCGATACGGCGTCATGGGCCGCAGGCTCTGGCGGCTGTCGCGCGGGCAGGATACGCGCATCGTCGAGCCGTCGCATGAGACGAAGAGCATTTCGACCGAGGTCACGTTCCAGACCGATATTTCATCGAAGACCGAACTCGACCGCACATTGTGGAAGCTTTGCGAGAAGGTGTCCTCGCGCGCCAAGGAGGCCGGGCTTGCCGGATCGACCATCGTCCTGAAACTCAAGACGGGAGATTTCAAATCGCGCACCCGCAACCTGACGCTGCACGACCCCACGCAGCTTGCCGACCGCATCTATCGCGCGGCTTCGCCGATGCTCGCGCGCGAGGCGGACGGAACGCCGTTCCGCCTCATCGGCGTCGGCATTTCCCAGCTCACCGACGGCGATCTTGCCGACCCGCCCGACATGCTCGATCCCGGTTCCATGCGCCGTGCGGACGCCGAACGCGCGATGGACAAGCTGCGCGCCAAATTCGGGAAGGACGCCATCATCTCCGGACGAACGCTGCCGAAAAAATAAATCAGCAGCTTCCCGGCGAGAAATATTC
>CAYSVF010000108.1:0-7588 GCA_964434415.1 uncultured Parvibaculum sp. | reverse complement strand
TTCCAATGCCGGGCCGGAACTGGCCACGGCAGGGTCGGGCGATGTGCTGGGCGGCATTATTCTCGGCCTCATGGCGCAGGGCATGCCGCCTTTCGAGGCCGCCGCCGCGGGGGTCTGGCTCCATGGCGAGGCAGGCCACCATTTCGGCCCCGGTCTCATCGCCGAAGACCTGCCTGAAATGCTCCCCGCGGGGCGCCGGGAGCTGCTGGAAACCCTGTCCTGACCGCCCAAAAACGGTGTCTTCCACCCTTTACCGGGCAAACGGCGGCTTTTGCTGGCAATCCCTCTGTCCCCTTGATATAGAGGGCGCCAATTTTCGGGAGCGGCCGTCCGGTATGGGACTGCCGCCGACGGGCCTTGCGGGCGTGGCGGAATTGGTAGACGCGCTGGATTTAGGTTCCAGTGCCGCAAGGCGTGGGGGTTCAACTCCCTCCGCCCGCACCACTGGCAGGCTCCCCTCTTTGAGACGAAACGGATTGGATGATGCAGGTCACTGTAACGAACGCCGACGGTTTGAAGCGCGAACTGAAGATCGAGATTCCGGCTGGCGAGCTGGAAGAAAAGCTGGGCTCGAAGCTCGAAGAGCTGAAGAACCAGGTTCGCTTGAAGGGCTTCCGCCCCGGCAAGGTGCCGATGAGCCATTTGCGCAAGACCTTCGGCAAGCAGGTCATGAGCGAAGTGATCCAGGAGACGGTGGGCGAAAGCTCGCAGAAGGCTCTTGAGGAACAGGAGCTGAGCCCGGATTATCAGCCCAATATCGACCTTGAAGGCGAAGTCGAGCAGGTGATGGAAGGGAATGCCGACCTTGCCTACAAGATGACCTTCGAAATCGTTCCGGCCATTGAGCTTGCGGACTTCTCCAAGATCTCCATCGAGAAGCCGGTCGCGGAAGTGACCGACGAGGAAGTAGAGGATTCGCTCAAGCGTCTCGCCGAGAACCAGAAGAATTTCGAGGCGCGCGCCGAAGGCGAAGCTGCCGAGAACGGCGACCAGCTCATCATCGATTTCATCGGCAAGATCGACGGCGAAGCCTTTGAAGGCGGTTCCGCCGAAGGCGCTGCGATCGAGCTGGGCGCAGGCCAGTTCATTCCCGGCTTCGAAGAACAGCTCGTCGGCGCCAAGGCCGGCGATGCGGTCGACGTGAAGGTGACGTTCCCGGCGGATTACGGCGCGGAGCACCTGGCCGGCAAGGACGCCGTCTTCGAAGTGAACGTGCAGGAAGTGAAGGCGCCCGCCGAAGTCACGATTGACGACGAATTCGCCAAGCGTTTCGGCCTCGACGATCTTGCCAAGCTGAAGGAAATCCTCACCGAGCAGATCAAGGCGGATTTCGACCGCATGTCGCATCAGCACCTCAAGCGCGCCATGCTGGACAAGCTCGACGAACTGCATGAATTCGAACTGCCGCCGACCATGGTGCAGCAGGAATTCGACGCCATCTGGCATCAGCTCGAGCATGAGCTGGAGCATCAGAACAAGACGGTCGCCGATATGGACGAGCCGGAAGAAAAGGTGCGCGAGGAATACAACAAGATTGCCGAGCGCCGCGTGCGCCTCGGTCTCGTGCTGGCCGAAGTCGGCGAGAAGAACTCGATCTCCGTGACCGAGCAGGAACTGAGTCAGGCGCTGTCGGAGCGCGCCCGTCAGTTCCCGGGTCAGGAGCGTCAGCTCTATGAGTTCTATCAGCAGAACCCGCAGGCCGTTCAGGAGCTTCGCGCGCCGATCTTCGAGGACAAGGTCGTCGACTACATCTCCGAACTGGCGACGGTCACTGAAAAGCCTGTGTCGAAGGACGAGCTGTTCGAGGATCCCGACGCGGACGTCCCCGGCCACAACCACGATCATGATCACGATCACGATCACTGAGGATTTCGGTTCTCGGAACGACAAAAGCCCGGAGCATCAGCTCCGGGCTTTTTCGTTCGGTCTGCACGCCGTGTTCAGGCCGCATCCCATTCCGGTGCGATGCCGGCGGGATCGATGATCCGGCCCTTGGGCGTTTGCAGGGCGAAGATGCGGGCCATCTCGTCGTCCGAAAGTTCGAAGTCGAAGATCTCGATATTCTGTTTCTGGCGTTCCGGATTGCCGCTTTTAGGGATGGCAATCACGCCGTCCTGCTGGACGAGCCAGCGCAGCGCGATCTGGCCAGGCGTCTTGCCATGGGCCTTGGCAATGTCCTGAATGACCTTGTCGTCGGAGACTTTGGCATGGGCCAGCGGCGCATAGGCCGTCAGCGCCATGCCATGGGAGCGCAGCGCGCTCAGTACTTTTTCCTGCGACAGATAGGGATGGTACTCCACCTGGTCGACGGCGAGCGGCACGGAGGTCAGCGAGGTTGCCTCCTCGATCAGCGATGTCGTGAAATTGCTGATGCCGATATGTTTGGCCAGCCCGGCGGCCTGCACTTCGTTGAGCGCCAGGATGGTTTCCTTGAGCGGGATGGTCTTGCTCGGCCAGTGCAGCAGCAACAGGTCGACATAATCGGTTTTCAGCCGGGCGATGCTTTCCTTCGCCGCGGCGATCAGATCGCCATGGCTGAAATTGTCCGGCCAGATCTTGGTGGTCAGGAAAACCTCTTCCCGGGCGACGGGCGCGGCGGCGACGCCTTTGCCGACAGCTTCCTCATTGTCATACATCTGCGCGGTGTCGATATGCCGGTAGCCGGTCTCGAGTGCGTGCGTTACGGCCCGAGTAGCTTCCTCATCCTTGAGCCGGAACGTGCCGAGCCCGATGGCCGGGATTTTCGCGCCGTTGGCTTCCACAATTTTCATTTCGACACCTCCTGGGGCTGCTTCGGGGTCCGACACTAACTCACTTAGGTGGCCCCGCGCCGGGATGCTACCCGGCGGCCGAAAGCCCCCGGAATGGGTCGCATTGAAAAAAGTTTCCGGCAGTCTCAAAAATCGGTTGCACGACAGCCCGGGAAGCCTTATTTCCGCGCCTCACAAGACGCACACGCACGTGCCGCTGGCCCCTAGTTGGTTTATGCAACGACGTTAAACGTCTTTTTTGGATCACGCCGGTCGTAACGGAAAAATGACCGGGTCTGAAAAAGGGTGTTTACGATGTTCGCTTCCGAGCAGGGCCGGAGTGCCCGTTCTCGCATCTCTTCCCGCAACAACCAGACCCCGAAGCGCCGCATCCGGCGCAAGCCCCAGCTTTATCTGGTGCCCAGCGCGCCGGAGCTGCCGGAAGAGCGTGGCGGCATGCCGCCCAAGATCGCGCGCTATCTGGCGACCGCCGATCTGCCGTCGCCCTGCCTCGTGGTGGATGTCGATATCGTCGAGCACAATTTCGGCGAGCTGGCCGATGCCATGCCGGAAGCGCGCATCTTCTATGCGGTGAAGGCGAACCCTGCCGACGAAATCGTCGACCGTCTGGCAAAGCGCGGCGCCTGCTTCGACACCGCCAGCATGGGCGAGATCGAGCTTTGCCTGGCGCATCGCATTTCCCCGGATCGCATTTCCTTCGGCAACACGATCAAGAAGGAGCGCGACATCGCCGCCGCCTACGAGCTGGGTGTGCGCATGTTCGCCTATGACAGTATCGAGGAGCTGGAAAAGATTGCGCGCTCGGCGCCGGGCTCGAAGGTCTATTGCCGTGTACTGATGGAGTGCGAAGGCGCCGAATGGCCGCTCTCGCGTAAATTCGGTTGCGAGCCGGACATGGCCGTGGACCTGCTCGTCCGCGCGCAGGAGATGGGCCTCGACGCCTACGGCGTTTCCTTTCACGTCGGCTCTCAGCAGACCGACCTGACGCAGTATGACCGCGCGCTGGAGCTTTCTGTGTCGCTGTTCCGCCGTCTGGCGGAGCGGGGCGTGACGCTCCGCCTCGTCAATATGGGCGGCGGTTTCCCCTCTCGCTATCGTGCCGATGTGCCGTCGATTCCCGCCTATGGCGCGGCGATCCGCGAGGCGCTTCTTCGTCACTTCGGCGACAATCAGCCCGAAGTGATCCTGGAGCCGGGCCGTGGCGTGGTCGGTGATGCCGGCGTCATCCAGTCCGAAGTGGTACTCGTCTCCTCCAAGGGCGGCGACGACGACCGACGATGGGTCTATCTCGATGCCGGCAAGTTCCACGGCCTCGCCGAAACGATGGACGAGGCGATCAAATACCGCCTGCTGACCC
The DNA here is from genome assembly GCA_964434415.1 of uncultured Parvibaculum sp. Taxonomy (GTDB): domain Bacteria; phylum Pseudomonadota; class Alphaproteobacteria; order Parvibaculales; family Parvibaculaceae; genus Parvibaculum. The sequence continues at coordinate 3,460 of CAYSVF010000108.1, read as the reverse complement.
CCCGCGAGGGCGACGAGACCGTGCCCGTCGTGCTGGCCGGTCCGACCTGCGACAGCGCCGACATCCTCTACGAGAAGACCGACTACCGTCTCCCCGGCACTCTCGTCGCGGGCGACAAGGTCTGGATCCTCTCCACCGGCGCTTACACCACCACCTATTCGGCGGTGTCCTTCAACGGTTTCCCGCCGCTGGCGGCCGTCTGCATCTGACGGGCGAGCCGGGGATTACGGACATGAAAATCAGGCTTGAGGCCGCTGCCGATACGGCGGCGGTGGAAGCGCTCGTCGCCGAGGCTTTCGGCCCGGAGCGGTTTGCAAAGACGGTCTATGTATTTCGCGACGGCGTGCCGCCGGTCGACTCGCTTTCGCTCGTGGCGGATGGCGGGGAGGGCGTCATCGGCTCGCTGCGCTTCTGGCCGGTGGAGATCGCAGGCGCAACGCCTGCGCTCCTGCTGGGCCCGCTCGTCACCGCGCCGGCGGCGCAGGGGGAGGGTGTGGGGTCTGCTCTCATGCGCGAAGGCCTTGCCCGCGCCGCAGCGCAGGGTCATCGCATCGTGGTGCTGGTGGGTGACGAGCCCTACTACCGCCGCTTCGGCTTCACCCGGGCGCTTGCCCGCCGGCTGGAAATGCCGGGCTGGGTCGCGCCCGAGCGGTTTCTGGCCCGAGAACTCGTGGCAGGTGCCATGTCCGGTGTGAGCGGTATGTTGACTTGTATCCGCGAGACCCCGGCAAGCGAGGTCATCGCGGCCTGATGGCGGGCGTCAGGTACCGGCGCCGGCCAGATCTTCAGGGGAGGCCGGTGCCGCCGCTGCCGCTGCAACTCGCTTTTTGAACTCGGCAACGAGCTCTTCGAGGAAGAGAGAGATGTTCTTCTTCATGGAGCCTTCATTGGCAAGGCGCAGACGCTCGACGCCCAGCAGCGCATCGGAGAAATTGGCGGTGTACTCGCAAGAGATTTCCTTCTCGTAGACGAGGTCATTGTCTTCGGCATTGCCGAGCCGGTAGAAAACGCGCGAGCCGACCGTCGCATCGAACCCTACTAGCGGCTGGTTCAGTTCCACCAGTTTCGCCTCCAGGCGGTAGCGTGGATGTTCGGTTTCATACATCGCATTAAGCGTTAGCGACTGCTCAAGCGCCGTCTTGAACTCGGGATTGCCGACCTCCGATGTCCAGAGCGGGTTTGTTTTCGACCCGCCCGTGACGTCACCGACCGTGATGGCCTTTTTCAGCGAGGACGTGTCGGAAATGACGGTGGCTTCCGTGACGGGCGCCGTCATCGCGCCGGAGCGCGCACCGGACGCGCAGGCCGCGAGAGATGTCAGCAGAAGAATGGAGAAAAATAGTCTGGCAATCATGTTGTCCCCCCGGAATAAAGAAAGTCCGATGAAGGATGCCCCATTTTCTACCGGGCGAGAAGCTGGACATTGTGCCCGGGGGAAGCATTATTGAACTTGACTTGATTTGATTGCCTTGGGGGGCGATGGCGATGTGGGGTGTTCGGGGCGCATGTGTGTTGGTCGTGGCTGCGGCGCTGACGGCCTGCGGCGGTCGCAAGACGGTTGAGGTGCAGCAGTACCGGTCCACCGATGCGGCCCTCTCATGCGATCATCTGGCGGGGGAGCTGGCCGTCAACCGCTCCCGGATTGACGATCTTGTCGGGGAAACGAGGCACTCGAACGACAACAATGCGGGCATGATCGCCGGCGCTGTTCTGGTGCCCGGCATGCTGCTATTCATCGACCTGTCGGACACGGAGAAAAAGGAAGCCGAAGCGCTTCTGGTCCGCAATCGCGAGGTCGGGCGGCTGATGCAGGAAAAAGAGTGCCCCGGAGCGCCGGAAGAGGCGAAAGACAGGGCCCAGGCGCCTGCGCCCGGCCGGGAGAATGGCCCGTCCTGAGGCCGTGCTGAAAAATGCGCAAAACCCTTCGCGCAGAGGGGAGGAAATCTTCAGCATCTGACCCTATATTGGTCTATGCGCTAGAGTTCTGAACCGACCTTTTACCGAATCACATTAGCCATAGTCGTCAGGTGCCTTGCGGCGCGGGAGACGCAACGAAGGGGCTGGGAGGCCCCGGGCCCGCAGCCGCTCCACGCCCGACAGAAGCCCGAAGATACTCAAGAGAGCCGACGCTCAGGAGTGACCATGAAAGACCCGCTCGATATGTATATGAATCTCGTGCCGATGGTGGTTGAGCAGACCAATCGGGGCGAACGCGCCTATGACATCTTTTCGCGCTTGCTGAAGGAGCGGATCATCTTCGTGGCCGGCCCGGTGGAAGACGGCATGGCGACGCTGATTACCGCGCAGCTCCTTTTCCTCGAGGCGGAAAACCCCAAAAAAGAAATCTCGATGTACATCAACTCGCCGGGCGGCGTGGTGACGAGCGGCCTGTCGATCTACGACACGATGCAGCATATCCGCCCGCCCGTTTCGACCGTCTGCATGGGTCAGGCCGCCTCCATGGGTTCGCTGCTGCTGGCGGCGGGCGAAAAGGGCATGCGTTTCGCGCTGCCCAATGCCCGGATTATGGTGCACCAGCCCTCCGGCGGCTTCCAGGGCCAGGCGACGGATATCGAGATCCATGCGCGCGAAACCCTCGCAATTCGCGAGCGACTCAACCAGATATATGTGAATCACACCGGGCAGTCGCTGAAGGCGGTCGAGGATGCGCTGGAACGCGATAACTTCATGACCCCCGAAAGGGCCAAGGAATTCGGCCTGATCGACCATGTCGGTGTGGCACGCGGCACCTCCGAAGAGGCTTCTTCCTCAGGCGACAAGACGGAGTAATCCGTTTCTTGCGTCTATCGGGTGGCCGGCATTCGCGGGCGACTGAAATGCCTCGAATCGGGGCCTTTTGCCCATTCTCGGGTCAATTGATCCATCGTAATGAAATGTTGATCCGGCATTGGGTAACATGCTCGTATGTCGGACAGGTGACGGGATCCGATCCGATTTGCGGCGCCGCGCGTAAGAAATTGCGCGGTTACTTGATCCCGCACCGCAGGACAGGCACGGTTGGTGCATGGGAATATTCATTCGGCCCGTCCTGCGGGTAACTGCCTAAGGAGTTTCTATGAGCAAGGTTAGCGGCGGCGACTCCAAGAACACGCTGTACTGTTCCTTTTGCGGCAAAAGCCAGCACGAGGTCAGGAAGCTTATTGCGGGGCCGACCGTTTTCATTTGTGACGAGTGCGTCGAGCTGTGCATGGACATTATTCGCGAAGAGAACAAGTCCTCGCTGGTGAAGTCCAGGGATGGCGTGCCTTCGCCGCAGGAAATCAACGAGGTGCTCGATGATTATGTGATCGGGCAGGCCCACGCCAAGCGCGTGCTGGCCGTGGCCGTTCACAATCACTACAAGCGCCTGAACCACGCCGCCAAGAACAATGACGTCGAACTGGCCAAGTCGAACATCCTGCTGATCGGCCCCACCGGCTGCGGCAAGACGCTTCTGGCC
>CAYSVF010000107.1:7362-7616 GCA_964434415.1 uncultured Parvibaculum sp. | reverse complement strand
CCTTGAGGCCGGCCATGCCTGCACCGACGACAATGACATCCGCGCTCTTGCTTTCACCCGTCATGCTAACCTCCCTGTGCGCTCGCTTCGGCCTGCTCCCGACTGACCAGCGATGTTGCAAAACATTTTATGAACGCGTTTATTAAATTCAAGCGGAAAATCGGTGGCGATGCCAGTGACCAAATCGACGACGAAACAAAACACTCGGGGACGGCCTCGAAAAAGCGAGGCGGAAGAAGGCGTATTTCGTGCGC
>CAYSVF010000107.1:0-7352 GCA_964434415.1 uncultured Parvibaculum sp. | reverse complement strand
CTATGAAGGCGTCTCGATGCGCCGCGTGGCGCAGGCTGTGGGCTGCTCGCCCGCCCAGCTCTACACGCTTTTCGGCGGCAAGCGCGACCTGCTGCGCCACATCTGGGAAGACGCCTTTTCAGAACTCGCCGACGAACTTCACAACGCATCCGCCGAGAAAGATCCGCTCAAGCGCCTTCGCGCCCTGGGCGATGCCTGGTGCCTCTTCTGGCTGTCCAATCCCGACCACTATCGCTCGATCTTTCTGATCGAAGACAAGGTGAACGAGCCGGGCGAGCGCTATTTCGTCGAGACGAGCGAAAGCCTCGGTGCGCTCGATCTGATCGCCGAGGCGGTTTCGGAGAGCATGAAGAAAGGCCTGCTCCGTCCCGACGACGAGGCGGCCGTTTCGCAGCTCTTTCTGTGCGGATTGCAGGGCGTGGTGTTCAATCTCATCACCATTCCCGAATTTCCCTGGGCGGCGAAAGAACAGATGGCCGCGCGCATGATTACGGCACTTATCGACGGACTCTCTCCGGATTGAGGCAGCCAAACCCTATCGCGCGATCTTCTCGCCCAATTCTTATTGCGAGTCATTATTAGTTGCAATACGGTTTTCCGATCAGCCACCCGCATCATGCAGGAGCCCGGAATGAAGCCGTTGGAACGCCCCCAGATCGCCCGCCCCCAAGACCGCCAAACGCCGACCTATCGCGAAGGGCAGTCGATGAACGATCTGGGTTTTTGCGAACAATTCACGGTCTGGGCGGTCCGGACGCAATGGCCGCATGGTGAAAATACCGAGGAAACGCGCCTGATCGACGACGCTTTCGCGGCGCTGGACCTGCCGGAAGGGTGCCATCTCGTGGCCGACTTCACGAAGGCCCTGAGACAAACGGTCAGCCGCCCGCTGGTCATTCCCGAACCGACGACACCCCGGCTCACGAATGACGAAGCGCAGATGCTTCGTTTTCTGGCGGGGCTACAGGGCCTCGCACAATGCGAAGGCACGCCCTGCCTTGCCTCGCCCGCCTGGCGGCCGGCGCTGCGTCTCGTGATTGCGCTGAACGCGGCCAGTTTGCGCTTCGGCGGACGCTGGTATGAGAGCGCCTCCTTTCCAGAGGCGCTCCCGAGATTGCATTGAGGTTGGTCGAGGTTTTGTCGAGGATGAACCGAGGTCTTCGCAAGCTCAGCCGAGGTCAGCCGAAGTTGCGTGCAGAGGCCATGGCACCCATACGGCCCATGATCTCGAAAAACTCGCTCACGGTCTCCTCGATGATATCCCCGGCGGATTTCACTTCCGAAATGAGTCCCGAGGTCTGACCGGCAAGACCGACCGCCGCCTCCATGTCGCCGCCGAAATAGAGATCGAGAATCCGGGTGAAGGTGTCGGGCGGCATCAGCCCCTCTTCGTGGATCTTTTCCGTGCGTTCGGTCTTCAGGGCGCGGATGCAGGGCGTGGATTTCTTGTTGAGCACATAGGTGCCCGTTTCCTTCGCGTCGACGATGGCCTGTTTGTAGTTCTGGTGGACCGGGCTTTCCTTCGCACTCACGAAGCGCGTTCCCATCTGCACGGCTTCCGCGCCGAGCGCGAAGGCCGCCGCCATGCCCTTGCCGTCGCAGATGCCGCCCGCGGCGACGAGCGGAATATCCGTGCGCTGCCGGATGGCCTGCAGGAGCACCATCGTGCCGACCTCCTCGGGATTCTTGAAACCGCCGCCCTCCGCACCTTCGACCACCAGACCGTCGATGCCAGCCTCGACGCATTTCATCGCGGCATCGACCGTCGGGACCGCGTGATAGACGATGATGCCCGCGTCATGCAGCGGGCCGACGAATTTGGCCGGGCTGCCCGCCGAGGTGGTGACGAATTTCACGCCCGACTCCTCGCAGACGAAACGCATGATGGCGTCGTCCTTCAGGAAACGGATCGGCAGATTGACGCCGAAGGGGGCGCCGGTGAGATCCTTCATCTTCAGGATCTCGGCCTTGCAGGCCTCCGTCTCGCCGGATGAGGTTTCGATGATGCCGAGCCCGCCGGCCTCGCAGACGGCGGAGGCGAGCTGCGAGCGGGCGATCCAGCCCATGGGCGCCTGGATGATCGGATATTTCGCGCCCGTATGGGCGAGTACGCGGTTCATGAAGTCCTCCCTTTATCGAATTCGTTTGGGAGGAGTAAGCCCGATCGGACCGCAAATGAAAAGCGGGACGCCCCTTCAAGGAGCGCCCCGCCCGATCTTTCGCCGGTCTATGCCGCCTTACTTGAAGCGGCCATAGGCCTTGCTCACGGCCTCGTAGAGATCCTTGGCCGCAGTTTCAACACCGCCGCGCACATCGTCGAAGGCGGTCTCGCCCTGACCGGCCAGCACGCCGAGGCGCTTCTTGAGCTGGTCGCGCTGGGTGCGGAGCTGCTTCAGCACCTGCCGGTAGTCGCGCTCGGTCTTCTTGAGGGCCTTTTCGGCATCCTTCTCGGCCTTGTCCACCTGCCTGGAAAGCTGCTGGACCTGTTTTTCCAGATCCTTCTTGAGCTTCTGCTTCTCCACGGAGAGCTTTGCGGCCGGCTTTTTCGCAGCCGGTTTTTTCGCCGGGGTCTTGCGCGCCGCAGGCTTCCTGGCGGCGGTTGTCTTCGTCGCCTTGGCGGCAGGCTTCTTTGCGGTGGACGCTTTGGACGCGGGCTTCTTCGCCGTCGAAGCCTTGGCTGCGGGTTTCTTCGCCGCCGTGGACTTCTTCGCCGTGGAGGCCTTCTTCGTCGCGGCAGCCTTGCCGGTGGCGGTGGTCTTCTTGGCCGCCGTCGTCTTGCGGGCAGCCGTGCTGCGTGCCGTTGCGCTGCGCCCGGCCGTACGCCTTGCAGCCGACGTGCGGCCCGCCGTCGTCGCACGCTTCCTTCGTGTATCCGTCATGAGTTCATGCCTCTTGTCACTGAATATTCAGACCGCAAGCGCACGCCGTCGTTCCGCGCACACTCCGACGACAAGAGAGTGACGCGAATGCGATAACCATTCAAGCACGGACAATACGCAGACGCCGCTTTCATCCGTCAAAAACAGTCGGGCACCGATGCAATTGCGAAGACGGAAGCGTCAGTCGGCGGCCAGCGCGGATGGGGCATGCTTCGCACCGCGCACCAGCCGGCCCGGCAGTTCGCCCGTCGCCTCGCCTTCCCGGTAGACGATCTTTCCCGACACGACGGTCGCTTCGTACCCGTCCGCTTCCTGCATCAGGCGGCGCGCGCCGGAGGGAAGGTCGTAGACCATATGGGGCGGGCGAAGCTGGAGACGGTCGAAATCGATGACGTTGATATCCGCCTTGTAACCGGGGGCGACGACGCCGCGATCCCTGAGCCCCACGGCTTCCGCCGTATCCTTGGTCTGGCTCTTGATGACGAAGGAGAGGTCGAGGCGCTCGCCACGGGTGCGGTCCCGGCACCAATGGGTGAGCATGTAGGTGGGCACGGAGACGTCGCAGATCGCGCCCACATGCGCCCCGCCGTCGGACAGGCCGAAGATGGTGTTGGGGTTGCGGATCATGGCGAGGCAGTTATCGAGGCTGCCTTCGGTGTAGTTGTGCATGGCAAAGAAGATCAGCGCCCGGCCATCGTCTTCGAGCATCATGTCGTAGACGATCTCGTCCGGGTTGCGCCCTTCGCGCTTCGCCTGAGCGGCAACGCTCTTTTCCGGTCCGGGCTCGTAATCGGGCGGCGTGCCGAGGTCGAACATCTTGTGATAGGCGCCGGCGAGCGAGTTGACGAAGGGATGGCCCTCCTGCGGCGCCTCGGCGATGAGGCGGGCCCGGAAATCCGGATCGCGCATGATCGCCACCCGCTCGTGAAGCGGCTTGTCGGCGATCGCGATATAGCTCGGCCGGGTGATGAAGGGATGCACCGAACCCTGAAGGCCCATCATGATACCCACGGGGCGGCCCTGCACCTGCGCCTTGAGCGGCAGGCCGCGCCCGGCGGCGGCATCGAGCCGCTTCATCAGCTCGCGCCACTGGTCCGGGATCACATCCGCCTGAACCATGGAAAAGCTCAAGGGGCGGCCTGACAGCTCGACCAGCTTTTCGACCAGCGAGAATTCATGATCCATCTCGCGGAAGTCGGACACCCATTGCAGCACGCCGCTGCCGGCGTCGCGCAATCCCTCGGCAATGGCGATCATCTCCGCATCCGCCGCGCCGATGGTCGGCGTCAGATCGCCATCGGCGGTCCGGTGCACCATGGTGCGCGTGGTGGAAAAGCCCAGCGCGCCTGCGCGGATCGCTTCCGCGGTGAGTTCACGCATGCGCGCAATCTCTTCCGCCGTGGCGGGCTCGCGATGCGCGCCCCGCTCGCCCATCACATAGACGCGCAGCGCGCCATGCGGAAGCTGGGTCGCCACATCGATGTCATGCGGCAGGCGCTCGATCGCATTCATATAATCGCCGAAGCTCTCCCATTCCCATGAGAGGCCTTCATGCAGGGCCGCGCCGGGGATGTCTTCCACGCCTTCCATGAGACGGATCAGCGTTTCGTGGTCGGTCTTGCGCACCGGCGCGAAGCCGACGCCGCAATTGCCCATTACCACTGTGGTGGAACCATGGATCGAGGACGGCGCGACACGGCTTTCCCAGGTGACCTGCCCGTCATAATGGGTGTGCACATCCACCCAGCCCGGCGTCACGATGCGGCCTTTCGCATCGATCTCCTCCACGCCCGACGCGGCGACCCTGCCGACTTCGGTAACGATGCCGTCGCTCACCGCGATATCGGCCTCGCGGGGGCTGCCGCCCTCGCCGTCGAACAATACCCCGCTGCGAATAACCAGATCAGGCCGTGTCATGACTTCCTCCCAGAATTTTCTTTCGATCCTAAATGCGGGCAGGTGCAAACGCAAAAGGCGGCGCATAAGCGCCGCCTTTCAGGTTCATCGCAATCTTGAAGGATCGAGAGCGGGAAGCCCGCGCTTCAGCGGTTCTTCCACTTCTGGCCCTGGCCTGCGCCCTGGCCCATGCCTTGACCCTGGCCCATTCCCTGGCCCATGCCCTGACCCTTGTTCATGCCCATGCCCTGACCGGTACCCATGCCCTTGCCCATGCCGCGATTTTCCGGCGGGACATCGGGCAGCGTGGCGCCCTGAGTTTCGGCACGAATGCGCATCTGCTCGTGGTGTTCGGCACGGATGCGCTCGCGCTCTTCCTGCGTGGCCGCGTTGCGCATTTCCATGCGGTACTGGTCACGCTCCTGAGGGGTCATGATCTGCCAGCCATAGACCGTGTCCGATCCGTAGACGGGCTGGTTCCGGGTCTGCATGCCGCCTTGCTGCGCCATGGCCGGCACGGCAAGCAAGAGGCCGAGGGCGACCGCCGTGGCGGTCAATGCGGGTTTCAACAGTTCAGTCATTTTCGACGTCTCTCCATTCACCTGAAAATCCCCCGGCCCCTTTTGTGGCCTGCCTCCGAGCTTTATTTAGGCTCGTTGTCGTGGACGTAGAGCAGGACGGCGCGCGCATCGTCCGCGGCCTGGGTGAAGCCCGAAGCCGCCGATCCGGAAGCGTCCTGACCGTCGAAGACGGCGTCCATCACATTGACCGTCTGGGTCTCGTAGACGCCCGGAGAGGTCTCCACGAGAACCGTCGCCGTCACGCCGCCATAGGTCGAGGCGCGGTCATAGGTGAAGGAGGAGAAGTCCACATAGGACTTGCCGTCCGGACCGGTGATGGAACCGTCGATGCCCAGGATCGAGTCGAGATAGACGATCTCGTCCAGCGACAGCGTGCCTTCCTTGTCGGTGGCGCCGGCGAGGAAGCCGGTCGCGCTCGTGAGGTCGGCGGTCGTCTTGGAACCGTCGGCGAGGTTGGCGAGATCGGCCGGCAGCTTGGACGCATCGACGCCCGGGATGGAGCCGGTTTCCATGATGGTCTTGTAGAGGGCGAGATTGGCGATCGGGGAGTCGACCGTCTTTTCCTCGCCATCGGTGACCGTCACGATACGGCCCGACGCGTCGAGCTTGACGCTGTCGGCATTGTTGATCGCCGTCACGACTTCCTCGAGCTGGCGGTCCAGAACCTTCTCGGGCGAACGGGCGACGTTGCTGCGGCCCAGTTCGACTTCCACGACCTTGCTCTCGTCGACCGGCTCGCCTTCTTCGTTGAGCGGGATCAGATTGCCGTCGGCGTCGATCGGCTGGACGTGGCCGTTCGCATCGAGGATCGGCACACCGTTCTCATCGCGCAGGATGGGGACCATGTCGCCGAACAGGTCGCCCTTCTTGGAGCCGGCGCCCGCGGGCTTGCCCTGGACATCCTTGCCGCCGCCATAATGCGGACCCTTGGCTTCATCGCTCGGGCCTTCGTCTTCTTCGAAGACATGACCTTCGATGCCGCCCTTGCCACGGCTGCCGGCGTCGCCGGTGCCGCCCTGGCCCTTGCCCTTGCTGCCGGAGCCGCCTTCATGACCGGACTCCCCTTCGTGGCCCGAGCCGCCTTCATGGCCGCCGCTACCGCCGCTGCCGCTATGACCGCCTTCCTGGGCCTGCGCGGCCGAGGTGCCGAACAGATGGCCGGGGACGCCGCCCATTTGCATTCCGAAAGTCAACGCACACACGGCAGTCGACGCGATCAGGACTTTCTTCAGAGATACTTGACGTTGCTTCATCTCGAATTCCTTACCTTTGCTGCTCACCGGGGTGAACATCCCCGGCCCTTCTCCCAGCAGGCCCCATGACGACACGGGACTCTGGATTGTTCTGTTTATTAACTTTCTCTAATTCACTCGTTCCCGCATTGATCCGGATCACATTTTCCGGACTTTCCTGTCGGGAAATCATCATTTTCCCTCAGTAGACTGATCGTTTTACCGATCGTCAGAACCGATAGGACATTCCGACCCGGAACAGATTTTCCGTATTCTCGAAGTGATCGGTATTGCCTCCATAACTCACGTCGTAACCGGGGTAGTCGGTGACTGTGTAGTCCAGCCGCATCTTCATCCCGTTGCCCACGGGCATTTCGACACCGCCGCCATACCGCAGACCGGTTTTGGTTTCCTTGGTGTGCGTATAAGCGCCACTGGTGGCGAAATCGTTGGAGAAGCGGGCGCGGACCACGCCAACCCGGCCGTAGAGAAGCGTATTGCCCCGGACGATGTAACCGGCCCGCAGCGAGGCGCCGTAGCTGTAATCCTTGGCCACGGAATACTGGCGGCCGTTCGGATCGCGCTCGATGCGCCAGTTGACGTCGCTGCTCTCCGCCTCGACTTCGGCACCGAGGTAAACGGCGTCCATGACGGTGAGACCGTACCCGCCGAAAACACCCGCCGTGGCGCCGAATCCCGCACGGTCGAAATCGATCGGGCTGCCGGAGCGCAGGCCGCTATTGGCGCCCGTCAGCGCACCATGG
>CAYSVF010000106.1:0-7629 GCA_964434415.1 uncultured Parvibaculum sp. | reverse complement strand
GCAGACCGCCTATGGCGGCACGGTGACCGCCTGCGGGCTGGCGCAAGGCATGGACCTGCCGGGCTCGGTCGCGCCCTTCATCCTGCGCGGCGTGCGGCTTCAGGGGATCGACAGCGTGATGGCGCCGATGGTCAAACGCGAAATGGCCTGGCGGCGTCTGGCCACCGATCTCGATATGCGCAAGCTCGAGACGATGACGAGCGAGGCGAAGCTTGAAGATCTGCCGCGTCTGGCGGGCGACATTCTCGCCGGCAAGGTGCGTGGGCGTGTCGTCGTCGACGTGAATGCCTGACGCCGCGTAAAGAAAAACTGTATAAGCACAAAAACAAAAAAAGGCGGCGCATAGTCATTATGCGCCGCCGGTATGTGAATTGAGGGGGAGGAACCCGGTGTCTATGTCTCAGCCGCCATTCAGGGACCCGCGCTATGTCGAGCCGCGTATCGACGTCGAGCATCGCGACGACGGGTCGATCATATTGCGCAATCCGCATCCGCTGCGCGATACCGCGCCCAATCTGATTTCGCCGATCCGCCAATGGGCGCAGGAAGCGCCCGAACGCGTCTGGCTCGGCAAGCGCAAGCCGTCCGCAGAAGGCTTCGGCGAGTGGGACCTGCTGACCTATGCGGATGCGGAGAAGAAGGTCTTCGCCATCGCGCAGGCGCTGATCGATCGCGGCTTCGGCCAGTCGACGCCGGTGATGATCCTGTCGGGCAATTCCATCGAGCATGCGCTGATGAGCTATGGCGCGATCCTCGCCGGGGCCCCGGCGACGCCGGTCTCGCCGTCCTATTCGACGATCAGCACCGATTTCGAAAAACTCAGATATGTGTTCGACCTCGTCGAACCGAAAATGATCTTCATGCAGGAATCCGCACCCTTCGAGCGCGCGCTGGCCGCGCTGCCGCTGGACGGGGTGGAACTGGTGACCGTCGACGGCTCGATGGGCACGCCTTTCGCGGAGCTTCTGGAGACGCGTCCCGGCGCCGGTGCGGAAGCCCGCTTCGAGGAACAGCATGACGATGAAGTCGCGAAATATCTCTTCACCTCCGGCTCTACAGGGATGCCCAAGGCTGTCATCACGACGCAGCGCATGATGCGCGTGAACGCGGTGATGCCGCGCAGCGTGCAGCAGGAGCATGAGGACGACGAGCCGGGCGTGCTGCTGAACTGGCTGCCCTGGAACCATTGCTTCGGCGGCAATGCCATCCTCAACAACACGCTGACATCGGGCGGCACGCTTTACATCGATGGCGGACGTCCCGTGCCGGGTCAGTTCGAGGAGACGGTGGCAAATCTGCGCGAGATCGCACCGACCGCCTATTCCAACGTGCCCGCGGCCTATCCGCTGCTGGTGGATGCGCTGGAAAACGACGACGCGCTGGCAAAGAACTTCTTCTCGCGTCTGCGCTCGCTTGCCTATGGCGGTGCGGCGCTGAGCCAGGACATATACAACCGCATGCAGGATGTGGCGCTTCGCACGACGGGGGAGCGGATCGTCTTTTCCTCCGGTTACGGAGCGACGGAAACCGCGCCGACGATCATGAATGTGCATTGGCCGACCGAGCGCATGGGGCTTCTGGGTTTGCCGCTGCCGGGTATCGAGCTCAAGCTCGCTCCCACGGGGCAGAAGATGGAAGTCCGCGTGCGCGGCGACTGCATTACGCCGGGCTATCACAAGAACCCGGAGAAGACCGCGGAAGCCTATGACGAGGAGGGCTTCTACCGCCTCGGCGACGGCGCACGCTTCGTGAACCCGGACAATCCGATGGAAGGCCTCGTCTTCGACGGTCGCGTGGCGGAGGACTTCAAACTCTCCACGGGTACATGGGTGAGTGCGGGCAAGCTGCGCGTGCAGGCGGTGGGCGCCTCCAACGGTGTCCTGCAGGACGCGCTGATCGCCGGTCTCGACCGCGACTATATCGGCATTCTCGGCTTCCCCAACATTCCGGCCTGCCGCAATGTGGCGGGCGATCCGGAGATGGCGGTGGAAGACCTCGTGCGCCACCCGGCTGTGCTGGAGCGACTGGCGGAGGGCTTGCGCGAACACAATGCAGGCAACCCCGGTTCGAGCACGCGCGTCTCGCGCGCTCTGCTGATGGTGGAGCCGCCGAGCATCGATGCGGGCGAACTGACCGACAAGGGCTATATCAACCAGGCGAATGCGCTGTCACGCCGCGCCGATCTGGTGGAAAAACTCTATGCCGAGCCACCCGGCAATGAGGTTGTGGTGGTCGGCAAGTGAGCAGGCATGCGTTTCGGGGACGGGTATGATTGATTTCGGTCTGATTGCCAACGGCATAGCCATCGGCATGGCGGTGGCGGCACCGATCGGACCGGTAAACCTCATCGTCATCAGGCGGACGCTGCATTTCGGCTGGCTGAACGGCTTTCTGTCGGGCGGCGGCGCGGCGACGGGCGATGCGATCTTCGCTGTCATCGCGGGCTTCGGCCTTACCGCCGTGATCGATCTTGTCGTCCGCTTTGAAATCTATCTTCAGCTCGCCGGCGGTCTCTTTCTTGTGCTGATGGGCTTGCGGACCTTCTTTTCCCATCCGCAACTGGAATCGCAGGAAAACGACAAACCCGCCACGGCGCTTGCCAAGGTCTTCGGCACCACATTCGCGCTGACCATTACGAACCCTGCCACCATGCTTGGCTTCATCGCCATTTTCGGCGGCATAGCGGGGCTCGCCAGCAAGGGCGAGGATTACGGCCATGCCGCCACGGTGGTCGCATCCGTCATGGCAGGGTCCGTTTTGTGGTGGTGCTGCGTTTCGGGCTTCGTTGCCTATTTCCGCAAACGCATGAACGACCACATGTTGGAAAAGGTGAACCATGTGTCCGGCGCGCTGATTACGATTTTCGGCCTGGTTGTGCTGGGCCGTCTCGTCTTTAAACTTTTCGGATTGGTTTGAGCCCGGCAGCAATGCACCGGCAATAAGGGAGGCAGATAATGTCATCGAAAACAATGAACGGCGCCGAAAGCCTTGTACGCACATTGGTCGGCTCGGGCGTCGAAGTCTGTTTCTCCAATCCCGGTACCTCGGAAATGCATTTCGTGGCCGCCCTCGACAAGGTGGACGGGATGCGCGCCGTGCTGGGCCTGTTCGAGGGCGCCGTGACGGGCGCGGCGGACGGATATGGCCGCATGGCGGAAAAGCCCGCGGCGACGCTTCTTCATCTCGGTCCCGGTATGGCAAACGGCCTGGCCAATCTGCACAATGCGCGACGCGCCTCGACCCCGCTTGTGAACATCGTCGGCGATCACGCCACCTATCACGCGCAATATGACGCGCCGCTCTCTTCAGACATCAAGGGCTTCGCAGGGCCGGTTTCGGGCTGGATCCATTCCTCGACGAGCCCCAAGACGGTCGCCGCCGACGGCGCGCGCGCCGTGCAGGCCGCGATGGAAGCACCGGGCCAGATCGCGACCCTCATCCTGCCCGCCGATACCGCCTGGCTCGAGGCGGAAGGCCCCGCCGATGCGTTGCCGCGCCGCGTGGCGTCCGAGGTCTCCGATGCCGCGGTGAAGCGCAGCGTAGAAGCCCTGAAAAAAGCCGGCAAGAATGCCGCCATCCTGCTGCGCGGCGAGGTGCTGAAAGAGCGCGGCCTCATCGCGGCAGGCCGGATCGCGGCGGCAACCGGCGCACGCCTGATGTGCGACACCTTTGCGCCCCGTATCCAGCGCGGCGCGGGCCGGGTCGCCGTGGAGCGCATTCCCTATTTCGCCGAGCAGATCGTCGAATTCATGGAGCCGGTGCAGGAGCTGGTGCTGGTGGGCGCAAAGCCGCCCGTGTCGTTCTTCGCCTATCCCGGCAAGCCGAGCTGGTGCACCCCGGAAGGAACCGGCATCTCCTATCTCGCCCATCCCCATGAAGACGGCGTGCAGGCGCTGGAAGCGGTGGCCGAGGCGCTGGGCGCGCCGAAGGAGCCCGCCCATGTGGCGCCGGCGCACAAGCCGGAGCTGACGGACGGCCAGCTCGACCAGTTCACCATCGGCCATGTGGTAGGTCATTTCCTGCCGGAAAACGCGATCATCTCAGACGAGGCGGCGACCTCCGGCATCGGCTCCATGATCGCCACGGCATCGGCGGCCCCGCATGACCATCTTTCGCTCACGGGCGGTTCGATCGGGCAGGGCCTGCCATTGGCGACCGGCGCGGCAGTTGCCTGTCCGGATCGCAAGGTCGTCTGTCTGCATGGCGATGGCGGCGCGATGTACACGCTGCAGACGCTCTGGACGCAGGCGCGCGAAAAGCTCGATGTGACGACGGTGGTCTTCGCCAACCGGTCCTACGCGATCCTGAATGTGGAGCTTTCCCGCGTGGGTGCGGAAAACCCCGGCCCCAAGGCGCTCTCCATGCTGGATTTGCATAATCCGGAACTGAGCTGGGTGAACCTCGCGCAAGGCATGGGCGTCGAAGCCTCGCGGGCCGAAACGCTGGAGGAATTCACCGAGCAGTTCTCGTCTGCGATGAAGCAGAAGGGCCCGCGCCTGATCGAAGTGATGATCTGACCGGTCTGTCGCGGCTGCGGAAAAGAAAAAGGCCCGGCGCCGTCAGGCGGCCGGGCCTTTGATTTTCTGGAACAGCGCTCAGTTCACGACGCGGTTCAGCGTGAATTCGCCCGAGCGGATGCGGTCGGACAGGCCGTCCGTCATTTCGGCGACCGCTTCCTCGCCATAGGCTTCCACCATGTCGGACAGCGCCGCGAAAATGGCCGTACTCGCCAGAATATCCGGCGATACGCCTTCGCCCAGCGTCTCGTCCCAGGCATCCAGAAGATTCTGGAGCGCCAGACGGCGCTGCTCGCCCTCGGGCGGTTCGGCCATGTCGCCGGCTTCGTCTTCGTAAAATCTCACCAGGGGATCGCCTGGAAAATCATCGGCCATTCTGTCCTCATCCGCGCGAAAATCGCGGCGCGGTCTCTACGATAGGGGCCCACCGGGCAAATCAGGGGCCTTTGCTGCATTACTAGCATACTCCCGCGGCCAAGCGCGACCTTCGTGAAGATGCGGTTAATTTGTGACAATTCGGTCTATCGCCCGTAACCACGCCGGGCGAGGGCCTCGGCGAGGCGCTGGCCTTCGGAAACCAGACGATTGGCATCCCGCGCGGCGCTGCCGGTGCAGCGCGGATAGGCGTCGCGATAGCGGTAATAGAAGATATTGAAATGGGAAATCAGGACCTGCCGCTCGTCGCCGGAGGTGTGGACGGCATCGAGCATGCGGATCATCTGGTTGCGCCATTTCTGGCCCTCGTGCGAGCCGCAAAGCGGGCGCAGGTAGTGAACGGCGCCAAGCACTTCCGCGAGCCGCATCATCTCGCGCGGCACGGCATGGGCGGAAACCCGCGGCAGAACCGTCAGCCCTGCGGCCAGCAGAAGCATACAAATCACGCGCATAGACTTCTCCAGCCCCGCCCCGGCCCGCGGCAACATGCCGGTCCAGTCTCCATCCCGAAATGGCAGTTTAGGGGCAGGATTGAGGTATTTCCACGCCTGGAAACATGCATGACTTGCCATGCCCCCACGGAACCCCAAATGGGAAGAGGGGCCAAATCTGGAGATTTTCATGCCGCGCCTGCTGACAGCCTTCGCCACGACCATTCTGTGTCTGACCTTCGGGGCGGGACCTGTGATGGCGGGCGACAAGATCGACAAGACGATCGAGACGGAAAAGGCGACGATCCATGTCGCAACCTTCGCCGATGAACTCGATCATCCCTGGGGCCTCGCCTTCCTGCCGGACGGGCGCATGCTGCTGACCGAGCGCGTGGGCCGGTTGCGGATCGTCGATAAGGAAGGCGGGCTGTCCTACCCGGTGGCCGGCTTGCCCGACATCGACGTAAGGGGGCAGGGCGGCCTTCTCGACGTGGCGGTCGATCCGGATTTCGGGAAGAACAAGTTTGTCTATCTGAGCTTTACCGAACCGGGCAAAGACGGGCAGAACGGCACGGCGGTGCTGCGCGGCAAACTTGCCGAGGACATGAACGAGCCGCGCCTTACCGATGTGAAGGTCATTTTCCGGCAGCACCCGAAGGTCGACGGATCCGGTCATTTCGGCTCGCGGCTGGTCTTCGACCGGAAAGGCCATCTCTTCATTACGTTGGGCGAGCGCTATTTCGACAGCGTGCGAGGACAGGCGCAGGACCTCGATTCCGATCTCGGCAAGATCGTCCGCATCTGGCCGGACGGCAGGATCCCCAAGGACAATCCATATGCGGATGATGGCGGGCCGGAAGGCGATGCTCGGCCGGAAATCTGGTCCTACGGCCACCGCAACGTGCAGGGCGCAGCTATCGAGCCGAAAACCGGCAAGCTCTGGGCCGACGAACACGGCCCGAAAGGCGGTGATGAAATCAATGTGATCGAGCCCGGACGGAATTATGGCTGGCCGGTCGTCTCCTTCGGCGTGAATTATGACGGCTCGCCGGTCGGCAGCGGCGATGCCCATGCGCCGGGCATGACCGATCCGATCTATCACTGGACACCCTCGATCGGCGTGTGCGGCATGGCCTTCTACACCTCCGACGCCATACCGGAATGGAAGGGCGATCTCTTCGTCGGCGGGCTCGCTAAGCCGCGCCTCGTTCGCCTCGAATATGAAGGCGAGACAATCACCCATACGGAAAATTTGCTGACCGGGCTCCACGAGCGCATCCGCGCCGTGAAGCAGGGGCCGGATGGCGCGCTCTATGTGCTGACCGACAGTTCCAGCGGGCAGATCCTCAAAATCACGGGAGCGGATTGAGGCGCACGGCCTAGCGATGGACGAATTGACCGCATTGGCGGTGCGATAAAAAAGGCCGGTCCAGAGGACCGGCCTTTGCATTTTCCGATAACGAACGATCAGAAGATCGAATAGCCGCCATCGATGATGAGCGTCTGGCCGGACATGTAGGACGACGCGTCCGACGCCAGATAGACGGCCATGCCGCCGAAATCTTCCGGCTCGCCCCAGCGGCGCGCGGGCACGCGGGGAATGACCTTTTCGGCAAAGGCGGGATTGTCCTGTGCGCCCTGCGTCATGTCGGTGGCGATCCAGCCCGGCAGAATGGCATTGGCGCGCATTCCGTAACGTGCATGCTCCACCGCGATGGACTTGATCATGGAAATGACGGCGCCCTTGGTGGCGGCATAGGCTTCGTTCTTGCCTGCGCCCTCGATGGCGGCAAGGCTTGCGATGCCGACGAGGGAGCCGCCCGCATCGCCGTCCTTCGCGCGCTCCACCATGTGGCGGCAGGTCTCGCGCAGCGTCCAGAACACGCCGTCGAGATTGACCGACAGCACCTTGCGGTAGACTTCGGTTTTCATCTCCACGAAGGAAGGGGCGCCATAGCCGATACCGGCATTGGCGAAGACGCTGTCGATACGGCCGAGTTCGGCCACGGTTGCATCGATGCCGTCGATGACCTGCTGCTCTTCGGAAACGTCGACCTGTCGCGAATAGACTTTCACGCCATAGGCCTTGAGCTTTTCTTCCGCTTCCTTGTTGCGGCTTTCATTCGTGCCCCAGATGGCGATATCCGCGCCGGATTGCGCCATGGCTTCCGCCATGCCGAGCCCGATGCCGCGATTGCCGCCCGTGACGAGCGCGACCTTTCCTGAAAGATCGAAAGGTGTGTAGG
>CAYSVF010000105.1:0-7640 GCA_964434415.1 uncultured Parvibaculum sp. | reverse complement strand
TACTGGATGCTAACTATTTCGTCGCGCATTCGTCGATGGTCTCCAATTGAATTTTTTTTGTAATTATTTATTGTGCATCATTATCATTTTATTTGTGTAATATTTACAAAAATAAAAAACATTGTTTTTTATTCCGAACCTAACTTATTAATCCCAAAATAGTATGAGTTTCTGTTTTCCCGCGTGCGTTGATTTGAGCTAGTAGCGTCTTTTTTTGAGCTCAATCATTCTCCAATATCCAAATATCGACGCTGGAGATTGTGGCAGTGTTGGCGTTAGTCGAACACATCGGCTTTGGTTTGGTCGCGGAGGAGAAGACCGTGCGGGCTTCTCGCTCGACATGGATAATGGAGGCTAAGCTTTCGATCGCCACATTATCCAAGCAATACTTGACCGCCTCATTGAATAGCCAACGCCATGATCGGCTATCAGTTATTGGAATGGCTTGCCTGTATACTCGTTGTTGCGATCGGAGTGATGCAGTGGCGCAATGGTGACAGGTTGATGAATGATACTTCGATGTCGGACGGTGCACACTGGCGCTAGCGAAGAACTACCTACCAACGCTAGTGTAGTGAAACCCTGCTTCCGCCATTTCGTCTTGTTGATAGATGTTTCTAAGGTCGACTATAACCTTGGATTTCACAAGGCTGCCCAGCCGGCTGATATCGAGGGCGCGGTACATATTCCACTCCGTCACGATGACGATCGCGTCGGCATCCGCCGCGGCTTCATAGGGACCTGCACTATAGATCACGCTTTCGGGCAGGAGGTTTTTTGCTTCCCTAACGCCTTGAGGGTCGTGCGCTTTCACGATTGCGCCACGTTCGATGAGGCTTGGCACAATGTCTAGAGATGGCGCATCACGCATATCGTCTGTCTCAGGCTTGAAGGTTAAGCCTAACACTGCAATCGTTTTGTTTGCTACTGATCCGCCGCAGGCATTCTCAATCTTGTCGACCATCTTTCTTTTACGCTCGGCATTGACCTCCACAACAGCTTCGACGATCCGGATTGGGGCTTCGAATTGCTGGGCCGTTCGTACTAGGGCCAACGTGTCTTTGGGGAAGCAGGAACCGCCATAGCCAGGACCGGCATGCAAAAACTTTGAGCCAATACGCTTATCGAGTCCGATGCCGCGGGCGACATCTTGCACATTGGCACCGGTTTTTTCACAGATATCCGCTATTTCATTGATGAAGGTAATCTTGGTCGCGAGAAAGGCGTTGGCCGCATATTTGATCAGTTCGGAGGTGCGGCGGTTCGTAAAGACGATGGGTGTTTCGTTCAGGAAGAGGGGTCGGTAGAGCGCATGGAGCGCCTCTTGGGCACGTTCATCCTCCACGCCCACTACTACCCGGTCGGGGCGCTTGAAATCGTCAATGGCGGCGCCTTCCCTCAGAAATTCAGGGTTGGAGGCAACCGAGAAGTCGCCATCGGGGGCTGTCTTTCTAATGATGGCCTCCACTTCATCAGCCGTACCTACGGGCACGGTCGATTTGGTAACGATGACTGTATATCCGGTCATGGTATGGGCAATTTCTTCGGCGGCAGCATAGACATAGGAAAGATCTGCATGGCCGTCGCCGCGGCGGGTGGGGGTGCCGACGGCGATAAAGACCGCATCGGCGTCCTTCACGGCTTCCGTAAAGTCGGTGGTGAAGGAAAGGCGGCCTGCGAAGCGGTTGCCGTTAACCAGAACGTCCAGTCCGGGCTCGTAGATCGGAATCTCGCCTTTGTTGAGGGCGTCGATCTTTTCGGCGTTCTTGTCCACGCAAATCACGGTATGGCCGAAATCGGCAAAACAGGCCCCTGACACAAGGCCGACATAACCGGATCCAATCATCGCTACACGCATGCTTCCGCCTCGATGCTGCTACTCGAATGAGACTATCTGTTCATACCGTCTGTGAACTTTCAATTGAAGCGTTGTACGAACCGACTTGCATCAGGTTGCTTTTTTGCATCATCTACAGGCGAGCCAAATCATCAGCAAGGATAAGAGGGCCACATGACGATACTGGTGACTGGCGCTGCCGGCTTTATCGGCAGCTATCTTTGCTACAGCCTTCTCGATCGTGGGGATGAGGTCGTCGGGATCGACGACCTCAACGACTACTACGATCCGCGGTTGAAGGAGGCCCGGCTGGAACGGCTACGGTCCCGGAACGGGTTTTCATTCCTCAAGGGCGATATTTCCAGTACGGAGAATCTGGCCGAAGCGGCGCGGGGAAGGCGGATCGATAAGGTGGTCCATCTCGCTGCCCAGGCAGGTGTGCGGTATTCGCTGGAGAATCCACGGGCCTATGTCCGATCGAATCTGGATGGCCATCTCGAAATCCTGGAACTGTGTCGACATCTGGGTTCGGTCGAACACCTCGTTTATGCCTCGTCCAGTTCAGTCTATGGCGGCAATCAGAAAGTGCCCTTCAGCGAGACCGATCCAGTCGATCATCCGGTATCGCTTTATGCCGCCACGAAAAAGGCGGATGAGTTGATGAGCTATGCTTACTCCCATCTCTACGGCCTCCCACAGACTGGCTTGCGCTTCTTCACCGTCTATGGGCCGTGGGGCCGCCCCGACATGGCCTATTGGCTCTTCACAGAGGCCATATTAGCCGGCAAGCCGATCCGGGTTTTCAATGATGGCGATATGTGGAGGGACTTCACTTACGTCGACGACATCATCGAGGGAATGGTTGCCGCACTCGATCATCCGCCAAGCGGGCTGGATGTACCACATCGTGTCTATAATATCGGGCACAACGAGCCGGAAAATCTCGACAGGTTCATCGACATTCTGGAGGAGGTACTCGGCGTCAAGGCGGACCGCCATTATGAGCCGATGCAGTCGGGGGATGTGAAACAGACCTATGCCGACATTTCAGCGATCCAGTCGGATCTTGGCTTTTCGCCCAAGGTTACCCTGCGGGAAGGGCTGAACGAGTTTGCTAGCTGGTATCGCGGATATTTTAAAGGTTAAAGTCATACGCCACATAGGCAGGTGCGCTGGGGGAATGATTCCTCGCCGCAGCGTGGCATTTGATGCCCCCAATTTGGTCCGCATTGGGTGATCCCTGCATATAGAGACAATTGTTTTTGTCTTACGCTATATATAGATCATCTTCGGAATAAAATTTAGATTTCAAAAATCGACGTTATGTTGCGGGCGGACCAAATAGAAATCTGCTTGAATATCGATATTGAGTGGCCAAGCATGACACTGATCAATGCCGGGGCAAACATTATTGGATCATATTGATACATAATCCTTGAGCGTATGGGGCATGTTCGCGGCATCTATTTTGCTGGTGAAGCGGAACCAGGTAAAAGGCAGTTGCATTGGGGGCGCGATGAGTAGCGCGGATCACGTATCGAGAGAGGGGCCCCCGGGGTTCACTCCTTGGAAGTCGTTCGGCAAAGCCGAAGCGGCGCGAGACTTTCTTGTATCAAAAAAGGTATTTGGGGATTTCATTGCCCTTATTGACCTGCTGGTCATCGTGGGAACTGCTGTTTGCGCGAAATGGGTCTATATCGGAACGATCTTGGAGGCGCCCACCCAGGTTGAGCCCTATGCCGTCGTCGGGCTGTTTTTTGCTCTTGTAGCGCTGCTGTTTCTGCGCCGTCAGTCTGCTTACGAGTTCGATACGCTTCGTTCATTCAGAAGGCAGAGCCACAGGATTCTCTTTGCTCTTTTCATGACGGCTCTCGTCATGGTCGCTGTGGGGTATCTCCTGAAGATTTCAGAATCCTATTCCCGCGGCTGGTTCCTTACATGGATGGCGATGGCTTCGCTTGGGGTCATCGGAGTGCACCTTCTGGCGACAGGTCTGCTGCGACACTGGATCTCGCGCGGCCGTTTCATGCGACGTGTCGCTGTCTTCGGCGATTCCAGAATTGCGATGCAGCTGATCCCGCGGCTTGAAGATGAAGACGACGCGGTCGCCGTGATCGGGATATTCGATGGCAGCACGAACGGCTCGTCCGGCGAAGATGGATTCTCCGGTTCTCTCAGCGACCTGATCTCTCTTGCCCAGACCATGCCGCTTGACGAAGTCCTCATCGTCATGCCGATGAACTCGGGAAAGAGGATCACATCGGTGGTGAAACAGCTTTCAATTCTGCCAGTGGATTTGCGATTCTGCCCGAGTGCCGATGTTTTTGACATCCATCCCAAAGGCCTTCTGAGTTATGGAGGCGTCCCTGTTCTCGAAATGGAGCGTCGGCCTATGGCTGACTGGGGACCTATCATCAAGATGGTCGAGGACCGTGTCCTGAGTGCGATCTGTCTTCTCATTTTCAGTCCGCTCATGCTGTGCATCGCGCTGATGATCAAGCTCGACAGCCCGGGAAGTGTGTTCTTTCGCCAGAAGCGCCATGGTTTCAACCACCAGGTTATCACGGTGTACAAATTCCGGACGATGACGGTTATGGAGGATGGAGCCAAAGTGGTGCAGGCCACGCAAAACGATCAGCGCGTGACTCGTGTCGGAAAATTCCTGCGCAAGACCAGCCTTGATGAATTGCCTCAGCTGCTGAATGTGCTGAAGGGCGAAATGTCGCTGGTCGGTCCGCGGCCTCACGCCATAGCCCACAACGAATACTACGGCAGTCTGCTTGAGACCTATGCGAGCCGGCACAGGATGAAGCCGGGAATTACGGGCTGGGCGCAGGTCAATGGCTTTAGAGGCGAGACGGATACGCCGGAGAAGATGCGTCGTCGCGTCGAGCATGACCTTTATTACATCGAGAACTGGTCGATCTGGTTTGATGTCAAAATCCTGCTCTTAACGCCGTTTTATGGGTTCGTATCCCGTAATGCGTTCTAGCGCCTTCCGGATACCTGACGGCGGACCGGTCAGCGGAGGGCAATCGGGAATTCCTGGCTAATCCAGAGGAACAGAATTGGCGATTCTTGTAACAGGTGGTGCGGGCTATATCGGTAGCCACGCTGTCATAGATTTCCTGCAGGCCGGTGAAGAGGTGGTCGTTCTCGATAACCTCTCCACAGGTTTCGACTGGGCGGTGCAACCTGAGGCCCATTTGGTATCAGGCGATATCGCGGATGCCGAGCTTGTGGGGCGTCTCCTAGAGGAGCATGAGATCGATTCGGTGGTCCATTTCGCTGGATCGATAGTCGTGCCGGAGTCGGTAGAAAACCCTCTCAAATACTATCTAAACAACACCGCAAAATCGCGCGACCTGATTGCAGCCTGTGTCGAGCATGACGTGAAGCACTTCATCTTCTCCTCGACCGCCGCGGTCTATGGCACCCCCAAATCCATTCCGGTATCAGAGCACGCGCCTCTAGCACCCGAATCCCCGTATGGTCGCTCCAAACTTATGACGGAGTGGATGCTGAGCGATGCAGCGGCAGCGCATCCGCTCCGCTTTGCTGCGCTTCGCTATTTCAACGTGGCTGGCGCCGATCCGGAAGGGCGTACGGGGCAGTCAACGGCCAATGCGACGCATCTAATCAAGGTGGCGTGCGAGGCCGCACTCGGTAAGCGCGATCACATCGATATATTCGGAACCGACTATCCAACGCCGGATGGTACCTGCATCCGTGACTACATCCATGTGAGTGACCTTGTCATGGCGCATCGCCAGGCACTCGATTATCTCCGGCAGGGAGGCGAGAGTCTGGTTGCCAACTGCGGTTACGGTCATGGCTTTTCTGTGCGAGAAGTGCTGGCTTCAGTTGAGCGTGTCGCCGGCCACCGACTCAACGTGCATGAAGCGTCCCGACGGGCCGGAGATGCCACCGAGGTCGTGGCCAACCCTGAATTGGTCAAGACGAGGTTCGGTTGGGAGCCGTGCCATGATGACCTCGACCGGATCGTGGCTCATGCGCTTTCATGGGAAGAGCGTCTGTCTTCTCGTAACCGCTAGGTTCTACATGTCCGCACAGGCGATTGCAGGCTGGCTTACTGTTCTGCGAAGCTCTGAAGGATCGGCTTGAACGCCGGCGCTATGTCATCGCGATCCAGTGCATATGCAAGGTTGGCGGCGAGATAGCCGACCTTGTCGCCGCAGTCATAGGTCGTGCCCTTGAAGCGATAGGCGAAGAAATCCTGTTCCTTTAGAAGGGCGATCATGCTGTCGGTGAGCTGGATCTCACCGCCGGCGCCGGGCTTTTGTTTTTCCAGCTTGTCGAAGATTTCTGGCTGCAGGATGTAGCGGCCCGAAATGATGAGGTTGGAGGGCGCGTCTTCCAGTTTCGGCTTTTCGACCATGCCGGTAATGCGGTGCGTGTCTTCGTCATAGCTCTCGCCGAGCGCCAGAATGCCATAGCGATCCACATGGCTTTCGGGAACCTCTTCCGTCGCGACGATGTTCCCGCCACGGGCGTTATAGGTTTCGATCATCTGAGCCAGGGCGCCGGGCCGGCCATGGATCAGCATGTCGGGAAGCGTCACCGCGAAGGGCTCATCGCCCACCAGTTCGCGCGCGCACCAGACAGCGTGGCCCAGACCCAGCGGTTCCTGCTGCCGGACGAAGCTTGCGCCGCCCGCGACGGGCCGGCTGCCTTCCAGCATCTCGAACGCCGCCGTCTTACCTCGTGCCTTCAGCGTCGCTTCAAGTTCGTAGGCCATGTCGAAATGGTCTTCGATCGCACCTTTACCGCGTCCGGTTACGAAGACGAAATGTTCGATGCCTGCTTCGATGGCCTCTTCCACCGCATACTGAATGACCGGCTTGTCGACCACGGTCAGCATTTCCTTGGGGATGACCTTGGTGGCGGGAAGGAAGCGTGTGCCGAGCCCGGCGACGGGCAGAACCACTTTGCGGACTTTGCGCGGAGAAGGCGTGTTCATTGCGTGTTTAAACCTGCAGCACTCGAGGTGTGAACGGCCGAATGATACTCGATCCTGACAGATCGGGCCCAAAAGTTTTGGCACTTATAGAGAAGACGGGCAAGAGCCGGTCCCGGTGCAAACTTCGTCATCCAGGCCGCAAAGCGGAGGATGATTATGCCCGATGCGTGAGGAAGTCGACGAAGCCTTCGGTCCGATCGGGTGCCATATCGGAGATACGCCGGACCGCGTAATAGGTCTTTTCGAGTTTTCGCCCGGACAGGGCGAGGGCGACGAGGCGGCCCGATACGAGTTCATCGCGCACGACGCTGGCGCCGACCACGGATATGCCGGCCCCCGCCTTCACCGCTTCCTTGACCGCCGCCGTGCTGCCCAGTGTTTCATCGACTTCAAGATCATTGCCCAGCGACTTCAGCGCCGCGCGCAGGATACGTCCGGTTCCGGTGCCGCTTTCGCCGCCGATCATGTGTTCGTCGAGCAGTTGGCGGGGCGTGATGCGACCGTTTTTTGCGAGGGGGTGGGAGGGGGCAACGATTGCTACCAGTGGATCCCTGTACCAGGGCGTCGCCATATAGCCGGGCCGGTCGTCCCACCATTCGGTCAGCGCAATGTCGGATCGGCCGTCTTCGACCCGCTCGATTGCTTGAGGATTCCGGCCGATCCAGATGTCCAGCGGGACCGTGCCACAGGTCTGGCGGTAATCCTGCGCCAGCGGCTGTAGAATATAGGTGCCGATATTGCTCGCGGCGGCTATTCGACAGCTCAGACCGGAGAGCGCCTTGCGCGCGTCGGAGGCCAGCGCCAGCATGCGTCGGGCAATCG
>CAYSVF010000104.1:0-7696 GCA_964434415.1 uncultured Parvibaculum sp. | reverse complement strand
GCGATGACGATCTTCGGCTAGGCAGGCAGCCAGATTTTCCGGTTTCGGTCATATGCGCAGGCGTAGCCGTTTGCGACAGCCGGGAACCGCTGAAACGTCCGTCCGATCGGACGGGAATTATCCGTCTTCGCAAAAGGAACAGGCAGGCGGACCTAACTTTGAAACCGATGCGGCTGCGGCATGTCCGCACCGCCGACCGACCCGGGAACCGGGCGGCCACACAAACTCTCCGGTGTCGAATAAAGTGAGAAATCAAGTCATATGAGGCAGGGTCAGAACTCGAAGCGTTCCCGCGGTCGCGGACGCAAACCCCAAAACTCGGCCAACCGGTCTTACGAGAGTAACGGCCCGGACGTGAAGATCCGCGGTACCGCCGCGCATGTCTGCGAGAAATATCAGCAGCTTGCCCGCGATGCGATTTCAGCCGGGGATCGGGTGACCGCCGAAAACTATTTTCAGCATGCCGAGCATTATTACAGGCTGCTGATGGCGGCCCAGACAGGTCAGGACAGCAACCGTCAGACGACGGCCAGTCTCGGCTATCGTCCGAATGACGAGGAAGAGGACGAGTACGAGTCGTCGAATGACGGCTCCGAGACGAATGGCGGATCCGCCGAAGCGTCGAACGGCAAGTCCGACAATCGGGCCGACAACAAGTCGGACAATAAAGCCGACAATCAGGACGAGGATGCCGGGCGCGACAAGAAGTCCGCCGCATCCAATGGCGAGGATGAGGGCCAGCCGCGCCGCCGCCAGAACCGCCGCCGCCGCCCGCGCACCGAAGCGCGGGACGGAGCGGCCGACGGGGTGGACAAGTCCGGCGGCGACAGCGGCTCGGATGGCGTCTCGGGTAAAACCGAAAGCAAGGCCGACGCGAAGAAGGCCGATGCCGGCTCCGACAAGAGCGTGGGGGCCGACGGCGCCGCGGCGTAAGCCGGACCGAAGCCTAATTCAGAATGACGGAATCGCCCGGTGCCAACGCGCCGGGCGTTTTCACATGGGCGTAGATACCCAGATCGCTATGGCCGAAGCGGCGCAGCAGCGTTGCCGGGATTTCCATGTCCCGCGCGGCGGTCTGCGGATCGACATTGGTGGCCGCGCAGCGCACGGTCCGCGCCACGACATTGAGCCCGACGTCGCCCAGAGTGATGTCGCGTTCCACCCAGTCATGGTCTTCCCAGGGCTCGAGCCCCTCCACATAGACATTGCCGCGAAAGCGCAAGGGGTCGACCGGACGGCCGATCTCTTCTTCCAGCGCGCGTACGCTGGCGAGATTGATGATGGAAATGAGCGGAGCGGGCGCGTCGGAATGGGTAAAGCCCGGCGCATGGACGATACGGGGCGCACCGCGCAGTTCCTCTTTCATATAGTCGGCAAAGAAGCGTTCGGCCTCGGCGCGGCCTTCCTCGGTGAGAAGCGGCGCGCACAGGATCTCGCGGCCGTCCTGCTCGAGATGCAGCACCGCGCCTTCGTCCTCGAAACGGCTCCGGAGCGCGGCGAGGCGTTCGTCCCGCATCAGCATCAGGAATTTGATCTTGGGGAAATGTCGCGGATTGGCCGGGTCGAAATCGGCGGTGCCGTTCTCGATCGCAAAGGCCCGGTCCCAGGGCATGGTGCCGCCGGGCTCGAGCGCGACCTTTTCCAGCCTTTCGGGGGAGAGGCCCTTTACCGGATAGCGATAGATCGCTGAAATACTGCCCTTGCCGCTCATAAACTCTCTCCTCTATCGCCGAAAAAGCCCGGCTTTCCGCGGCAGATTGCCCCTTGTGTGGCAGGGGTGCAACGCCAATATGAATAAAAAGCCGGTGCCATTCGGGCCGGCGGCGGGTTTGTGCGACATGCACAAAATCGCAGGATTTGCGAAGGCGCAATGACGGTGCCGGGCGTTTGGACGCCAAATCGGGCTGTCGGACAGCGTGCTTGAGAGGAAAAGATGGATCTAGAGAAATATACCGACAGGAGCCGGGGCTTCATTCAGTCGGCGCAGGGGCTTGCCGTGCGCTCCGGCCATCAGAGATTTACGCCGGAACATCTGTTGAAGGTGCTTCTGGACGATGAAGAGGGGCTGGCTGCCGGCCTCATCCGCGCAGCGGGCGGCAGGCCCGACCAGGCGCTGACCGGCGTCGAAACCGTGCTCAACAAGCTTCCGAAGGTGGAAGGCTCCGGCGCGGGGCAGATTTATCTCGCGCCCGAGACGGCCCGCGTCTTCGAACAGGCCGAGACCCTCGCCAAGAAGGCGGGCGACAGCTATGTAACCGCCGAGCGGCTTTTGCTGGCGCTGTTGATGCAGCCGAACACCGAATCGGAAAAGATTCTCAAAACGGCGGGCGTCACCGCGCAATCCCTCAACGAAGCGATCAATAATGTTCGCAAGGGCCGGACGGCGGATACCGCGTCTGCCGAGGAAGGCTATGACGCGCTGAAAAAATATGCCCGCGACCTCACCGAAGATGCGCGCGAGGGCAAGCTCGATCCCGTGATCGGGCGCGACGAGGAAATTCGCCGCACCATTCAGGTGCTGTCGCGGCGGACAAAGAACAATCCGGTGCTGATCGGCGAGCCGGGCGTTGGCAAGACGGCCATTGCGGAAGGGCTTGCCTTGCGAATCGTCAATGGCGATGTGCCCGAAAGCCTCAAGAACAAGAAGCTGATGGCGCTCGATCTCGGCGCGCTCATTGCCGGCGCGAAATATCGCGGCGAGTTCGAGGAACGGCTGAAGGCGATCCTGCAGGAAATCGACGCGGCGGAAGGGCAGATCATTCTCTTCATCGACGAGATGCATCAGCTTGTCGGCGCGGGCAAGACGGACGGGGCGATGGACGCCTCCAACCTCTTGAAGCCGGCGCTGGCGCGTGGCGATCTGCATTGCGTGGGCGCGACGACGCTGAACGAATACCGCAAGCATGTCGAAAAGGATGCCGCGCTGGCGCGGCGGTTCCAGCCGATCTTCGTCAATGAGCCGACGGTGGAGGATTCGATTTCGATCCTGCGCGGCCTGAAGGAAAAATACGAACTCCATCACGGCGTGCGTATCTCCGATTCGTCGCTCGTCGCGGCGGCGACGCTGTCGGACCGCTATATTTCCGACCGTTTCCTGCCGGACAAGGCGATCGACCTTGTGGACGAGGCGGCGAGCCGCCTGCGTATGCAGGTCGATTCCAAGCCGGAAGAGCTCGACGAGATCGACCGGCGCGTCATTCAGCTCAAGATCGAGCGCGAGGCGCTGAAGAAGGAGACCGATTCGGCCTCGCAGGAGCGGCTGGCCCGGACGGAAGAGGAGCTTGCCGAGCTTGAAAAGAAGTCGGCCGATCTTTCCTCCTCCTGGCAGGCCGAGAAGAGCAAGCTGAAAAGCGCGCAGAAGCTGAAGGAAGAGCTCGACGCCCGGCGCAACGAGCTCGTGCAGGCGCAGCGCGCCGGCGAGCTGGAGAAGGCGTCGGAACTTGCCTATGGCATCATTCCGGATCTGGAAAAGCGTCTGGCCGACACCGAAGCGGCCGAAGGCCAGGACGCCATGCTGGAAGAGGCTGTGACGGAGGCGCATGTGGCGCAGGTCGTCTCGCGCTGGACCGGCATTCCGGTGGACAAGATGCTGGAAGGCGAGCGCGAAAAGCTGCTCGGCATGGAAAAGGAGCTGGGCGCCCGGGTCATCGGGCAGGGCGAGGCGGTGTCTGCCGTGTCGCGGGCGGTGCGCCGCGCGCGGACGGGGCTTCAGGACCCCAACCGTCCGATCGGGTCCTTCCTGTTCCTCGGTCCGACGGGCGTCGGCAAGACGGAGCTGACCAAGGCGCTCGCCGACTTCCTGTTCGACGACGATCAGGCGATCTGCCGTCTCGACATGTCGGAATATATGGAGAAGCACTCCGTGGCGCGCCTGATCGGCGCTCCGCCCGGCTATGTCGGCTATGAAGAGGGCGGCGCGCTGACCGAATCGGTTCGCCGCAGGCCCTATCAGGTGGTGCTCTTCGACGAGATCGAGAAGGCGCATCCGGATGTCTTCAACGTGCTCCTGCAGGTGCTGGACGATGGCCGCCTGACGGACGGTCAAGGCCGCACGGTGGATTTCCGCAATGTGCTGATCGTGATGACTTCCAACCTCGGTGCCGAGTTCCTGGCCGAGCAGAAGGAAGGCGAAGAGGTCGAGGCGGTGCGCGATCAGGTGATGGATGTGGTGCGCTCGCGCTTCCGTCCGGAATTCCTGAACCGGCTGGACGAGATCCTGCTCTTCCACAGGCTCACCCGCGAGCAGATGGACGGTATCGTCGATATCCAGATCGAGCGGCTGCAGGCCCTGCTGAAGGACCGCCAGATCGCGATCCATCTGGACGAGGCGGCGCGGAGCTGGCTTGCCGATGCGGGCTACGATCCGGTCTATGGCGCCCGCCCGCTGAAGCGCGTCATTCAGCGCAATGTGCAGGACCCGCTGGCGGAACTGCTGCTGGAAGGCAAGATCGGCGATGGCGAGGAGGTGACGGTGTCGGCCGGTGTGGACGGCATCATCATCAACGGCCACGACACCTCCGCGGACGAGGCCGCCTGACGCCGATTGGTCTGAAACGGGGCAGCCTGCATCCGTCTCCGGACGCCACAATAAGAAAGGGCCGGTCGCTCGTGACCGGCCCTTTGTTCATGCGTCCTTTATCGGCGGATCAGTTCGCCTTGGTGTCGTCGACCGTGGCGGGCGATGCCTGGGCGACGGTGGTCAGCACCGGGGCGGCGGCCATCTGCGTCTCGACCCGGCTGCGCTTTGCCTGGTAGCGCTTCAGTTCGGCGCCGGCAAGCTGCGTGCCCGTCGGCAGTTTGATGCCGAGCGGGTTCACGGCCTTGCCATGGACATGCACTTCGTAGTGCAGGTGCGGGCCGGTGGAGCGTCCCGTCGTTCCCACATAGCCGATCACCTGGCCCTGATGGACGCGGGTGCCGCGCTTGATGCCCTTGGCGAAGCCGTTCATGTGGCCATAGGCGGTCTCGTAGGAATTGGCGTGCTTGATGCGGATATAATTGCCGAAACCGCGAACCCAGCCTGCAATCTCGATGACGCCGTTACCGGCGGCGTAGATCGGCGTACCGCGGGGGGCTGCGAAGTCCGTGCCCTTGTGCATCTTCGAATAGCCGAGCACGGGGTGCCGGCGCAGGCCGAAGCCGGAGCTGATCCGGGCGCCGTCGATCGGCGTGCGCATCAGGAACTTCTTCATGCTGCGGCCCTTGCCGTCGAAATAGTCCCATACGCCGTCCTTGGTCTTGAAGCGCCAGAGCTGGTGCTGCTTGCCGCCGACGGTGAGCGAGGCATAGGCGATGTTGCCTTCCATGACCGGCACGCCGTTCTCGTCGAACTTGCGGTCGAAATAGACGTCGAACTTGTCGCCGGCGCGGATTTCGCGCTGGAAGTCCACCGAATAGGAGAACATGCGGATCATCTCGACGATGATCCGGGGCGGTACGCCTGCGCGGTCGGCATCGAGGAAGAGGCTCGAGCTGATCGTGCCCTTGGCGCGCACATAGCTTTCGGTGAAGGTCTTCTTGATCTCGTTGCCGGTATAGCTGCCATCGCCGTCGCGCATCACTTTGACGGTGCGCTCGATATCGGGCTCAAGGGAGAGGGCGGTGAGCAGGCGGCTCGAGGCGTTGTCCGACGCGTCGTCCTGCGTCGCCGTCTCGTCGGTGTCGTCAAGGAAAGCCAGTTTGATTTCCTGGCCGGCGCGCAGCTTGCGCGGATTGTAGTAGCTGCGAAGCGCGGCGACGGCGTGATAGGCATCCACGCGGCCGGCGCCTTCATTCATCAGAAGTTCCATCAGCGTCTCGCCGCTTTTCAGCGCGACGGTGGTTTCGATCTTCTGGGGCGCGGCGGGCTGCAGTTCCGCGAGGGTCTTTTCATCGTCGGCGGAAACGGAAGGAGTGCCTGTCTCGTCTGCATCCCTTGTCGGCATGAGCGATGCGCTCGCCGTTTCGGCTTCGTCGTTCAGCGCGGCGGTCTGCTGGCGGTCGTCCGTGTCCGTCGTATCTGCGGCGGCGACATCCTCGCCGTCCTCCGACGCGCCGGTGTCGGCCATGCGCGTGACGTCCTCGACGGTCGTCTTGCCGGTCGAGGCGACAACCTGCGGCGCCTTCTCCGCGGTCAGCGATGCGGTCTCGACGTTATAGGAGCCGGTGGCCGCAACGATGCCCGCGGTCAGCAGGCCGAGCGACAGCGCGCCCATGAGCGATGCCGCGGCCACCCAGCGTCCCTGTCCAAGGGTGAGGCGGCTCGCCGACATATAGAATTTGAATTTGCGCTGGGCGGTTTCGCGGAAGGCTTCCCATTTTGCCGCTGCTGTCAGCGGCTGCCTGTCTGAAACAGTGCCATCGGTGGCGCTGGCGGCGTTGCTGTCGCCAGATGCGTGGTCTTCGGTTTTCAACTGGGTCCCCGTGTCGAACGATGAGTCGAACAAAGCGTTGCCCCCCGGCAATATCGCGCACAATCATTGTTTCAGGGACTTCCCTCAAACGGCTTGCATGCCGTTGGAGAAAGGTGCCGTAACACACTGTAATGCGCCGTGAATTTACGATGCCTCCCAGCCTGGCAGATGTCAACGCGCCCGGCGGCTTTCCGCGCCATAACGGCGATTTGTCACCCCTTCTACCGGAACAATCTTTCAGCTTTGCGAAGCCTGTTCCATAACGGGCCGGACGGCCCTCTCAAGAAGCTTCTCCTCGAAGCATTCATATGTGGGGTGCAGAAACCGGGCCGGGATCCGCTTCCCGACAGGAAAGCGGAGGCCTTTTTGCGATCGGGAGACGAGGCAAACCGGGCCCGCGGGCGGGCTCAAGCCAGAATTAGCGGTCGGAAGGGGGCAATACCCCCATATATGGCCGAAGAAGCGCCTGTTTATCCTTGGGGAATCGGCCGCCGATCCCCATATCTCGCAGAAGCGAAAAAGCCTGAAAGAGTCAAGCTCAAAAGCCGTGAACTTTTTTGAAAATCAGGCAAAAAAGGGGTTTGACAGCTTCGAGCCACGGCCATATAAACCGCCTCCATCGACGGGGCGCGGCGCTGAGGCGCTCACCACCCGGTGGGAACGAAAGAAAGGCCTTGCTAATCTTTCGCTCTTGTGGCCCAGTAGACGATCCATTAAGGAACGACGGCCAGCCACCACTTCGAAGTGGAAGTGGAGGATAGGCTGTCCTTCGGGTCGGATACGACCCTCGTTTCGAGGCGTGTGAAAAGCGTTTTGAAGCCAGGTGCTCTTTGACATTGTGGTTTGAGAAAGAGAAACGTGGACGGCGGTGTCCTCGCGAGGTCAGGAAACTGACCGACAGGATATCGACTGTTGACGTTTCACACACATACCCCGTTACCCGGTGCAAGCCGGGAAACGAATGTGAGTGTAATTTGCGTCGATCTCGCGTTTTCCCGCGAGATACAGTCGGATCAGCTCAACTTGAGAGTTTGATCCTGGCTCAGAACGAACGCTGGCGGCAGGCCTAACACATGCAAGTCGAACGCCCCTTCGGGGGAGTGGCAGACGGGTGAGTAACACGTGGGAACCTACCCAGGAGTACGGAATAACTCAGGGAAACTTGTGCTAATACCGTATACGTCCTTAGGGAGAAAGTTTTAACGCTCTTGGATGGGCCCGCGTTGGATTAGCTAGTTGGTGGGGTAACGGCCTACCAAGGCGACGATCCATAGCTGGTCTGAGAGGATGATCAGCCACACTGG
>CAYSVF010000103.1:0-7716 GCA_964434415.1 uncultured Parvibaculum sp. | reverse complement strand
CCTTTGCCACGAGGTCCGGCTTTTGCGGCTGCACGCGCTTGTCCACATGCTGGCCGTAATAGCTGTAGGGCCAGCCGTAGAAGCCGCCATCCTTCACCGAGGTGATGTAGTCGGGCACGAGGTCGCTGCCGATTTCGTCGCGCTCGTTCACCGCCGTCCAGAGCTTGCCGGTATCGGGCTCGAAGGCCAGGCCGTTGGGATTGCGCAAGCCGCTCGCATAGATGCGCGTCTTGCCGGTCGCCCGGTCCATCTCCCAGATGGCGGCGCGGTCCTCTTCCACCTCCATGCCGTTTTCGCCGACATTGGAGTTGGAACCGACCGTGATGTAGAGCTTCGTCCCGTCCGGGTTCGCAATGACGTTCTTGGTCCAGTGATGATTGATGCCCGCCGGCAGGTCCACCACCTTCTCACCCTTGGCGGCGATTTTGGTTTCGCCTTCCTTATAGGGGAAGAGCCAGAGGCTATCGGCGTTCGCGACATAAAAGTCATTGCCGACAAGCACCATGCCGAAGGGCGAATGAAGACCGGTGAGGAAAGACGTTTTCAAATCCGCCACACCATCGCCATTGGTATCGCGCAGCAGCGTGATGCGGTCCGCGCTTTCCACGATGGCCCCCGCGGCGGACTGGATCTGCTCCGCCACCCAGCCCCGGAAACCGCCGTCTCCGGCTTTCTTCGGCGCTGCCGTTTCAGCGACGAGAATGTCGCCATTGGGCAGCTCGTAGAGCCAGCGCGGATGCTTGAGGCCGCCGGCAAAGGCATTGACCTTGAGCCCTTCGGCCGCCGCCGGCTTCTGCCCCTCGGGCCAGCCCACGGCCGATGCGATGTTGACGGTAGGCATGACCGTCTTTTTGGGCGCGGGCAATTCGGGCGAGGGACCTGTGCCCTCCGCCACGGTGAGCGTTGCGCTCTCGGGATAAACGATGAATTTCAGAAACGCCCCGCCGGCCAATACCAGCACGACGAGAATTCCCAACAGCCACTTCACGGCTTTGCCCGACATTATGCCCTCTTCCCTTGCCCGGCTCGTCAGCAGCCGGTTCCTATGCGGCGAAGATAACAGACATGACCGAATTGTCTTCCCCGGTCATGCGCCCAATTTACATCACGAACATGTGTTTTGAGGAACGGCCATGTTGCCTTTAGGCTGCGGGCTCTCGCCGCGTGAGGACCATCAAATGATACGAACCGTTTTCGCCGTTCTTGTTGCCGGGTTTGCCGGCACGATCGTCAATGCGCTCGCCGCCATGCTGATCGGCGGTTCGTCGAAATGGGCGTTGATGCTGATGCCGGGGCGCTATGCAGTGGCCTGCATCGTGGCGGCCCTCCTGCCGTTCATCTTCCGGGCGATACCGCCGACCCCCGGCGTGATCGTCGGGGCGGTGGCGCTGACCGGCATTCCCTCGCTCAACGCCAAGCTGGTGCTCGGCGTGGCCGCGCCCTGGTTCAACGTGCTATTGCTGAACGCGGTCTATGCGGCGGTGGCGATGCTGGTCTATCTCGCCATTACGGGCGATCTCACGCAACGGCGGCGCCGCTGAGCGCAAAAAGGGCGGGCGACGACGTCGCCCGCCCCTTGCATCTGATCTTGCGCGGCCGCATCAGGCGTTGGCGCCTGCCAGCGAATATTCCTCGAAATCGGGCTGGCGCATCTCCCACCAGTAGCGGGCGGTGAAGCTCGACCAGTTGTTGGTCACCTTGCCGTCTTCGGTCTTGTACCAGGACGAGCAGCCCGCGGCCCAGACGGTGTTCTGCATGTCGTGCTGCAGCTCGCTGTTGAACTCGGCCATCGCTTCCGGCTTCACGTCGATGTAGCGCGCGTGGGACGCCTTCACCGCTTCGATGCATTGCAGGATGTAATTCACCTGGCATTCGATCATGAAGATGATCGAGTTATGGCCGAGATTGGTGTTCGGTCCGTAGAGCATAAAGAAATTGGGGAAGCCTGCCAGCGCCACGCCGCGATGGGCCTCTGCGCCTTTCGCCCATGCGTCGTTGAGGTCGAGCCCCCCGCGGCCGGCGACATCCATCGGCGCAAGGAAGCGGGTCGCCTCAAAGCCGGTCGCGAAAACGATGGCATCGACCTTGTGCTCGACACCGTCCTTCGTCACGACGCCTTCCCTGGTGATACGCTCGACGCCTTGATCGTCCACATGGACATTGGGACGGGCAAGCGCAGGGAACCAGTCATTGGAAAGAAGGATGCGCTTGCAGCCTGCCGGATAGTCGGGCGTCAGCTTGCGGCGCAGCTGCGGATCGGCAATGGCGTCTTCCAATGCCTTTTTCGGCGCCTTCTCGAAGAGCTTTCCGAAAAAGCTCCCTTGCGTGAAGGCAAGGAAATTGCGCTCCAGCGTCATCCAGATCAGCCAGCGCTGGAGGCGCGCCACAAAGGGGAAAGAGCGAAACAGCTTCTTTTCCCATTCCTTATAGGGACGATCCGCCTTGGGCACGACCCAGTTGGGCGTGCGCTGGAAGATGGTCATGTCCTTCACCAGCTTCGCGATCTCGGGCACGAACTGAATGGCGCTGGCGCCATTGCCGATAACGGCGACGGTCTTGCCGGTCAGGTCGTGTTCATGCTCCCAGCGCGCGGAATGGAACCTGATCCCCTGGAAACTGTCGAGACCGGGAATATCGGGGGTGAAAGGCCGGTTGAGCTGGCCCACGCCGGAGACGACGATATTGGCGGTGACCTCTCGGCCGCCCTTCATCTCCAGGTGCCAGAGACCGGTCGCCTCGTCGAAGCGCGCCGCATGAACTTCGCTGCCGAACTGGATATGCGGATAGAGGCGATATTTACGCGCGACATGCTCGAAATATTCCTCGATCTCGGGCTGGGCGGCGAAACGGCGGCTCCAGTCGAGCTTGGGCTCGAAGGAATAGGAATAGAGCATGGAGGGAACGTCGCAGCCTGCACCCGGATAGGTGTTGTCGCGCCAGGTGCCGCCCACACGATCGGCTTTTTCGTATATCGTGAAATTCGTGATGCCGGCCTGCTGCAGACGGATCGCCATGCACAAACCGCCGGCGCCTGCTCCCAGAATAGCAACGCTCAGGCCCTCTTCCCTGACCTTGGCGGTATCGATTCCCGCTCCATCGACCATCTGGTTCAATGGTTTCTCCTCCAGAAATCCGATTGTTTTCCTCCCGCGCCACACACAGCGGCTAGGGTAATCACCCTATCTGCTAGCACAAAAAAACTGCCCCTCGCAATGCGAGGGGCAGCTGCTGCCGGCCAACCGTACAGGCGGCGGCCCGATCTCCCGTTTTCGCCCCCATGGGGCTGCGGGTGACAGGGACGAGAACCAGCCTCGAAGACCTGCCGTCCGCCTATACCGAGGTCGGCATCAGAAGCGGTAGCCGACGCCTACACCGACGATCCACGGATCGAGGTTCACATTGGCGGTGATCGCACCGCCATTGATCTTCACGTCGGTATCGAGCCAGAGCTTCTTCACGTCGAGGTTGAGCGACCAGTTGTCGTCCAGCGCGTAGTCGACACCCGCCTGCAGCGCATAGCCGAGGCTGTTTTCATAGTCGATCGAGGTGATCGAAGATCCGGCATCCTCGTTGTAGAAGATGGTGTAGTTGAGGCCCGCGCCGACATAGGGGCTCAGACGCTCTTTCGGCATGAAGTGATACTGGACGGTCAGGGTCGGCGGCAGCAGATTGACCTTGCCCAGATCGAGCTGGGTACCGCCGATATTCCACTTCACATCGTGACGGGTCGTCGCCGCGATCAGTTCCAGCGCGATATTGTCGGTGATGAAGTAGGTGAAATCGAGTTCCGGCACATACTCGTTCGAGACGTCGGGTTCGCCCGGAATGGAGGCGCTGTCTGCATTGTCGCGCGGAATGACGCCGATGGCGCGGGCACGGACGACGAAGTCGCCCGCAGACTTGCCCTTGAACCCGTCAGCCGCCTGGGCCGCCGGCGCAGCGGCGACCATGCCCGCTGCCAGCACCACGCCCAGCGCGATCTTGCCGAGTGCGGAATATTTCATGTTGCCCTTCATTTTCTTCTCCTTGAGACGGCACCGGAAATCGGTTTTCAGCCCCGCCGGTGCATTGCAATTTGTTCGGACACATCATCCGCCAAAGCCCACAAAAATTTAGTGGTCATTTGGTCGCAGTGGCATGGCGAGGTGTCGCACCCCTAGGTAAAGGAGCCGACGCACGGAGCATTGTCAGAGATCAAATCAGGCCGCGGCTCTGGCGGAGAATGTACATATAGGTGCGGATCTGCTGCACGAAGTGAAGGGCCTGACGGCCCCGGCCCCTTCCATGGCGCAGCTTTGCGTATATCTCCGGCCTCTGAAGCAAAGGCAGGACCTGACGAAGGTCCGTCCACGAATTGGCATCGAGACCGCGGCGGGCCGCCAGAATGCGCGCATCCAGCAGATGACCGAACCCCATATTATAGGCGGCCAGCGCCATCCAGGTTCGGTTGGCACCCTCGATGTCATCCGGCAGCCTTTCCTTGATGCCGGCAAGATATTTCGCACCGCCTTCCAGACTTTCCAACGGATTGAGGCGATCTTCCACGCCGAGTTCCTTGGCGGTCGGCAAGGTCAGCATCATGAAACCGCGCACGCCTGTGGGGCTCCGAGCTTCCGGGTTCCAGTGCGATTCCTGCCATGACATCGCGGCCAGCAACTCCCAGGGCAAACCGCTCCCGGCCGCCGCCCGGCGAATCGCTTTCTCGTATTTCGGCAGCTCAGTCTCGATGGCCCGGCGGAAGCTCCGGATGTCGACATAGTCGAAGAGCGACAGGAAGCCGTGATAGCGGCGCTCCAGGCGCGCAACGAGCCCGGACTTCTCCGCCTGGGCGAGCCATTCCGACAATTTGCCGTCCAGCTCTTCCTCCCGCTTCGGAAAAGCCCACCCGACCGGCTCGTCCTTTGACAGATAAAACGCTCTGCGGAGTTCGATCCTGTAGGGCTGGGTGACCTTGAAGGTGATGCTATTGGCGACGGTGCAATCCGCCTCCCCGTCCGCCACGCGCGTGAGCAGCTCGTCAGTCGAGGCATTCTCGATGCTCACATCGATCTCTTTCGACGCCTCGGCCTTTTTTGCAAACAGTTCCGCCCCATAGGTTCCCGCAGCCAGCAATACGCGACGGCCTTCCAGATCCTTCATCGAGCGGATCCGGCCCGCTGGGCGGTGGCACGCGACGAGCTGGCGAACGGTTTCATAGGGTTGCGTGAAGGCGAAGCGCTCGCGACGCGCCTCGGTGGCGACGATGCCGGCGGCTGCGATATGACCGGCATTGCGAGCCAGGGCGTCGAGCAGTTCCGGCTCGGTGTCATAGACACGGAACTCGACCTCGACACCGAGGGAATCTGCGAAGTCCTTTGCCAGCGCATATTCGAAGCCGGTCGGGCCGTCGCTGCCTTCATAATAAAGCGCGGGCGAAACGCGGGTGAGGACGACAAGCCGCCCGTCGGAAAGAATGCCTTCCAGACCCGGCGTGACCGGCGGCACATAGACCTGCCGGATAATCGAAAGTGCAATGCCGAAAACAATCACGCCTGCCACGGGGAAATAGGGTCCGTAGCCCGCCGGCGTCGCTGGAAGACGCGCCTTGAGCCACACGCCCAAGGCGTGCAGATGCGCGTGCATCCATAAAACTGCCGATTTCAGCGCCGCTTTCAAACCCTGCCCCGGACGTTGGATCCGGGCGAGAGCATAACACAGCCTTTCATAGGCGACTAAAGACAGGACACGCAAAAAGGGGCCCGGAAACCGGGCCCCTTTGCGAAGGCAGGAAGATTTCCTGTCTTATTTTCCCTTGGGCAGTTCGTTGAACGCCTTGTCCTTGTCCACGCGCACATCCTGCGGCAGGCCCAGCACGCGCTCGGCCACAATGTTGCGCAGGATTTCGTCCGTGCCGCCGGCGATGCGGTAACCCGCCGCGCCAAACCACTGCTCTGTATAGGCACCTTCCAGCGGCGATACGTTGCGGTCGCGGATGATGCCGCCCTGATCCTGCAGATCCATGCCGAAGGAACCGAGGTCCTGCATCTTCTTGGCCGCAACGATCTTGCTGATCGAGGATTCCGGCCCGGGCGTCTCCCCCTTGGAGAGCGCGGTCAGCGTGCGGAAGCGGGTGAATTTGAGGCCCTGTGCCTGCACATACCAATCGGCGATGCGCTCGCGCACGGCACCATTGTTGATGGCCGGACCGTCCGCGATATCGACATCGCGGGCAAGGCGGATGAGGTCGTCCACATCCGCATTGCCCTGGCTGCCACCCACCGCGAGACGCTCGTTCATCAGCGTGGTCAGCGCGACCTTCCAGCCGTCGCCTTCCTTGCCGAGACGCTGATCGTCCTTCACGCGAAGGTCGGTGAAGAAGACCTCGTTGAAGCCGCTTTCGCCCGACATCTGCCGGATCGGGCGTACTTCCACGGCCGGATCCTTCATGTCGATCCAGAACATGGTGAGGCCCTTATGCTTGGGCACGTTCGGATTGGTACGGGTCAGCAGGATGCCGTAGTCGCAGAACTGGGCGCCGGAGGTCCAGACCTTCTGGCCGTTAATGACCCATTCGTCGCCGTCCTTTTCCGCGCGGGTGCGCAAGCCCGCGACGTCCGAACCGCCCGCGGGCTCGGAGAAGAGCTGGCACCAGATCTCCTCGCCGCGGATGGCCGGCTTCACGAAGCGCTTCTTGTGCTCGTCCGAGCCCCAGGCCATGACGGTCGGAATGCACATGCCGAGGCCGATCGCGAAGATCGATCCGGGTACGTCGTATTTCGACTCTTCCTGTCCGTAAATCACGCTGTGGATGGGAGAGGCGCCGGCGCCGCCCCATTCCTTGGGCCAGGTAAGCGCGGCATAGCCAGCATCGGCCTTCTTGGCCTGCCATTCCTTGTTGCGCTTGACAACCTGATCCTGCGTGCGGTCGACGTTTGTGTTCTTGGCTTCAGACTTCAGTGTCGCATTCTTGCTCAGCCATTCGCGAACCTCTGCGCGGAATTTGGCTTCTTCCGGTGTGTCGTTGAAATCCATGACGTTATTTCCCTTTGCCGAATTCTGTTTTCTGGTTCGCTCAGGCTGCGTTCTTCGCTTCGAGGCGCGAGACGAGCTTCTCTTTCCACTGGGGCGTTGCCCCCACGGAGAGAGCGAGCAGCTTGGCGCGGCGATAGTGGAACTGGCAGTTCGATTCCCATGTGTAGCCGATGCCGCCATGGGTCTGGATGTTCTCCTGGGCGGCGAAGACATAGGCGTCATTGCCCGCGATGCGCGAGGCGGCGGCGGCTTCGGTCAATTCCGAGCCTTCGTCGTTCAGCATCATCGCGCCGTAATAGGCGTTGGACTTGGCCAGTTCCTTCTTCACATACATATCGGCAAGCTTGTGCTTGATCGCCTGATAGGAGCCGATCTGGCGGCCGAAGGCGTAGCGCTCCAGCGCATAATCCTTCGCCATTTCCAGCGAGGCCTCGGCACCGCCCACCTGCTCGAAGGCAAAGAGCACTGCCGCGCCGTCCAGCACGCGCTGGAGCTGCGACCAGCCCTGACCGGCCGGGCCCATCAGCTCGGCAGGCGCATCCTTGAAGGTGAGCTGTGCATGGGGCCGCGTCGGGTCGATGGTGCGAAGCGCTTCCGCCGTGACACCGCCACCCTTGATGTCGACCAGCGCGAGAGAGATCGCGCCCTCGCCCTTGCCGCCGGAATTGACGACCACGACCGCGACATCGGCAGTTTCGCCATCGG
>CAYSVF010000102.1:0-7721 GCA_964434415.1 uncultured Parvibaculum sp. | reverse complement strand
CCGTGGATGCCGGCGGGCAGGCCAGCCCGATCGAGATGTCCTCGGCGTCCGCTCCTAGCGCTGCCGGATTCGTCTGGGCGCATATCTATCTGCAGGACGAGGCCGCGCTCGACTGGCTTGCCACGGGTAGCGGCCTCGATCCGATCGTCGTGGAAGCGTTGAGCGCACCGGAAACCCGGCCGCGTTTCACCCGCATGGGCGACGGCGCCATCGTCAATCTCAGAGGCGTGAACCTCAATCCCGACGCCAAGCCCGAGGATATGATCTCGATCCGTATGTGGGTCGAGAAGGGGCGTGTGGTCAGCGTCTATCTGAGACCGCTCCAGGCCGTGCGCAGCATTGCCGATCGAATGTCCCGGGGCCATGGACCAAAAGACGCCGCCCGCTTCGTGACCGAACTGGCGGACGGGCTCGTTGACCGGACGCAGCCCATCGTCGCGGGATTGAACGACCTTCTCAACAGCTATGAAGAGCAGATCATCGACAATGCCGGTCGCGAAATGCGGACGCGCCTCGCCAAGCTGCGTCAGAGGGTGCTCAGGCTAAAACGGTTCATCGCCCCGCAGCGCGAGGCACTGGTGACCATGTCACGCGACGACGCGCCCTGGCTCGACAAGCGGGCCCGTGCGAAATTTCAGGACATTCTGGACGACGCCACGCGGCACATGGAAGAGCTCGACAATATGCGCGATCGGGCGGGTGTGTTGCAGGACGAAGTCGAAAGCCGCCTTGCCGACGCGCTCAACAATAACCTCTATGTGCTAGCCATTGTGAGCGTGATCTTCCTGCCGCTCGGTTTCGTGACCGGGCTTCTCGGCATCAATGTCGGCGGTATTCCGGGAGCGGAATATCCCGGCTCCTTTGCCATCGTCGTTGGCCTGCTGCTTCTCGGCGCCGTGGCGGAATATGTCTTCCTCAAATGGAAAGGCTGGCTCTGAGGCCAGCCTTTCGTATTTGATATAACCCGTGTGGCAGGAGTTACTTGATGCCGTACGCCTCGGCGAGTTCCGGGTCGCGGGCGGCCACCTTCTCGGCCAGGTCGTAGATGACCTTCGCCTGCTTCCAGGTCGCATCGTCCTGCATCTTTCCGTCAATCATGGCAACGCCGGTGCCGTCGGGCATCGCATCGAGAATCTTTTTGGCGAAAATGACCTCATCCGGCTCGGGGCTGAAGACTTCCTTGGCGATGGCGATCTGGTTGGGGTGCAGCGACCAGGCGCCGGCGCAGCCCATCAGGAACGCATTGCGGAACTGCTGGCGGCAGGCGTCGAGATCCTGAATATCGCCGAAGGGGCCGTAGAACGGCTTGATGTTGTTGGAGAGGCAGGCATCCACCATCTTGGCGACGGTGTAGTGCCAGAGATCCTGCTGCGCATAGGCGCGGGCGCTACCGTCTTCCTTGGGGTCTTCCAGCACGCCGTAATAGGGATGACCGCCGCCGACGCGTGTTGTCTTCATGCCACGCGAGGCGGCGAGGTCGGCCGGGCCGAGGCTCATGCCATGCATGCGCGGGCTTGCAGCGGCAATTTCTTCGACATTCTTCACCCCTTGCGCAGTCTCCAGGATCGCGTGGATGAGAATCGGTTTCCTCACGCCGTGCTTCGCCTCGAGCTGGGCGAGAAGCTGGTCGGTGAAATAGATGTCCCACGGGCCTTCGACCTTGGGCAGCATCAGCACGTCGAGCTTGTCGCCGACCGCGCCAACGATCTCGGTCACGTCATCGAGGAACCAGGGGCTGTTCAGCGGGTTCACGCGCGTCCAAAGGCCGGTCTCGCCGAAATCATGCGCCTTGGCGGTTTCAATGAAGCCCTGACGCGCCGCTTCCTTGGCGTCGGCCGGGATCGCGTCTTCGAGATTGCCCAGAAGCACATCAACCTTCGGGATCATCTCGCCCACGCGGGCACGAACCTTTTCATTGTGGCCGGGGAAAAAATGGATCATCCGCTCCAGCCGGATCGGCAGTTCGCGATAGGGCTCCGGGGCGCCGATGGCGAGGGGCTTGTAGAAATTGCTGGGCAGTTTCATGTCCGGTCCGTTTTTGCTGATTGTGGTTTGCGGCGCAGCATAATCGGCTGCGTGCCTTGAGGCCAGCGGCCAGTCAGAAGGTCTCGTTTTTCGCCGTCTGGTGGGCCTTGAGGGGCGCGGAAACCGGACCCGCGGCCCAAAGGGAGATGAAACCGAGAATGGGCGAGACTGTAATCACGAGAAAAGCCGTCTGGTAACCGCCCGTGGTTGTTTCATAGAGGAAACCAAGCAGGGCGGGCCCGGCCGCATTCGCGCAGGTAGTGATCATCTGCGCCAGAGACAGGACGCGGGCATAGGCCTTCAGCCCGAACGCCTCGGCGATGAGCAGCGGTTGCATCATCTGCAGGTTTCCGACGGTCGCGCCGAAAAGGGAGGAGACAACGAAAAGCTGCCAATTCGAATGGGCAAAAGCGAAGGAGCAGAATGCGACGGCCTGGATGCAGAAGATTCCCATCAGATAGGCGCGAGAGGAAACCCGCTGAAGGAGCGAGCCGCCGACCAGCCGGCCTGCGATGCTGGAGGCCGCCATGATGGAAATGGCATAGGCGGCTATGCTGTCATCCTGCGCGCGCAGGGAAACGAGCCGAAACTGATGGGCCAGCGTGCCGACCTGCGCCATCATCGAGAAGACATATGCCGTGGTGCAGAGAACAAAGAAGCGGCTGCGGATCGCATCGACATAGTCCACGCCGTCCGGCGGCTCGACGCTGCCATCCGCGCGCAAGCGCGGCGGGTCGCCATCCGGGGAAAGGCCCATGGATTCCGGGCTCGGCCGCAGGAACACCCAGGAGACGGGCAGAATGCCGATCAGCAGAATAAACGAAAGCCAGTAGGCAGCGCCGCCAAGACCCAGATTTTCGATCAGCGAGGCGGAAAGCGGCG
Organism: uncultured Parvibaculum sp.; assembly: GCA_964434415.1. Classification (GTDB taxonomy): domain Bacteria; phylum Pseudomonadota; class Alphaproteobacteria; order Parvibaculales; family Parvibaculaceae; genus Parvibaculum. Next base: position 4,814 of record CAYSVF010000102.1, on the reverse strand, counting down.
TGAAGACGATACCGCCCAGCGACAGCCCCGTTGAGGCGTAGGCAATGGCCTTGGACCGCTGCCGGGTGAACCAGCGTGCCACGATGGTCATGCCGGGGATGACCACCAGCGCGGCGTTGCCCATGCCGAAGAGGATATAAAACATGTAGAGCTGCCAGAGTTCGCTCACATGGCCCGCGCTCGCCAGCGTCGCCGCCGCGAGCAGCGATCCGCCCGTCATCACGAAACGGGGATCGTAGCGGTCCAGCAGCCAGCCGACTCCAAGCCCCGTCACGCCGGAAGACAGAAAGAACATGGCGGTGGCGGCGGAGGTCGTGCCGACGGAAAACGGCCCCTCGGCGACAAAGGCTTTGAGCAGGATCGAGAGATTGTAAAACAGAAGCCCGCAGCCGACCGTCTGGGTCACGAAGACCGCACCGACGACATACCAGCCGTAGAATATCCGAGACTTGGGCTCAGGCCCGCCTGTCTTACCCGGCGCCGGAGCGCCGGCGCTCTCCTCACGCATGAACCTCTCCCGAAAACAGACGCGCCGACCCGGGCAGGCGGCGCGCGTGCCTTACTTATCGTTTCCGTTGCGGCAAACCAAGAAATTTCTAGGGTGACCACCCCATCCATAACCGGTCAGGACAGCGCTTTCAGTTCGTCTTCCATCGCCTTGCGGAAGCTCTCACTTTCGGTGACCCGGTGGTCGCCGGCGGCATAGGCGAGGGCGTTTTCATAGTAGAAGCGCGCATTCATGACATTCGCCACGCGATTGTCCCGCGTCTTCACCAGCTTGGCCGGCGATCCGGCAATGATCGAATTAGGAGGGAACTCGGTGCCTTCCGTGACGATGCTATGTCCGGCGACGATGGAGTTCGCGCCGATTTTTGCGCCGTCCATCAGTGTCGCATTGATGCCGATCAGGCAGTTGTCGCCGATCTCTGCGCCATGCACGGTAGCGTGATGGGTGATCGAACAATTGTCGCCGATGACCGTCGGCGTCTGGTTGCCGACATGGATCATCACGAAGTCCTGGATATTGGTTCTCTTGCCGATTACGACTTCATGCATCTCGCTACGGATGACGACATAGGGCCAGAGCGAGGCGCCTTCGCCAATCGTCACCTTGCCGTAGACGAGTGCCGTCTCGTGAATGAAAGCCGGATCGTTCAACGTCACGTCGGGGCCAAACCTAGTCACCTGTCGTCTCTCCCGCATGTTGGTCCATGAGCTGGCGGACAGGGCCTGCCGCTGCGATCAGCCCGAATGCCACAAGGGATCCCGCGGCCACCAGAAAGAAAGAAGCGTCATAGCCGCCAGTGGTTTCTTCCAGTATCCCGATCAGGGCCGGACCGGACGCGACGCCGAGCGTCATGAAAAACTGGTTCACCGAATAAAGCCGTCCATAGGCCTTGAGCCCGAAGGCTTCCGCTATCAGAAGCGGCGCCATCATCAACAGGTTGCCGACCGTCAATCCGAACAGCGCCGCATTTGCGATCAGCGCCGTTTGTCCATGCAACGTTGCATAGAAGCACAGTGCCACGGCCTGGGTCGCGATCAGGCAAAGCACGAAAAAGCGCGAAGACATCCATGCCAGCGCCCAGCCACCGGCGAGGCGACCGACAATGCTGGCGCCCGCCATGACGGCAATGGCCAGGGCAGCCGTGTCGTCGCTTCCCGTGCGCATGGAAACCAGGCGGAACTGATGGGCAATCGCCCCGACCTGCGCCATCATCACGAAGATGTAGCCGGCGGTGAAGAGCAGGAAGAACCGGCTTCTGACCGCGGCGTCGAACCCGATTCCGTCGGGCGGCAGCTCAACCCCGGTTTCGTCGCGCTGGATTTCGTCGCCATCGGGACCCAGCCCCATGGATTGCGGGGAAGGGCGAATAAGGGCCCATGTGACGGGCACAATGCCGAGGATGAAGATTGCAGCAAGCCAGGGAGCTGCGCCGCCAATCCCGTTCGCATCGATCAGATGCACCGAAACCGGTGTCAGAATTATTCCGCCCAAGGATAATCCCGTGGAGGCAATGGACAATGCGATGGAGCGCCGCCGGGCAAACCAGCGCGCGACCAGGGTCGTGCCGGGGATGAGGGCTGTGGCCGCATAGCCGCTGCCGAAAACGACGTAGAAGGCATAGAGCTGCCAGATATTGTGGACATAACCCGCCAGCATGATCGCCGCCGCGCTCACGATTGCGCCTGCCGTGATGATCCAGCGCGGGTCGTATTTCTCTATGAACCAGGCAACGCCGATCCCCGTGATACCCGATGCGACGAAGAAACAGGCCGTGGCGCCAGACGTGGCCGCGACCGAAAAGCCTTCTGACGATATGAACGCCTTCAGATAAACGGAGAGGTTGTAGAAGCCGAGCCCGGCGCAGACCGTCATGACGATGCAGACACCGGCTACGACATACCATCCAAAGAACGGACGCATCGGCGCATGGCCGGGTTGCGCGTCGCCGCGGGTTTCTTTTTCGGATGGCGTTGTCATCGATCCTCCCTGACGGCGCTGCACATTTGTCGTTTCATGCCGCGTCGTTCAAGCCCTATAGCCCGAGCCGCACCCTCCGGCCAAGCCCTGTCCGGTAGCGCGCGGTCGCGGCATCGGATAAACATGAGGGAACGGCAATCAGAACCGTGTACAGGGAGAGAAACATGAAATTCTACAATTCCATCGGGCCGAACCCGCGTGTCGTGAAGATGTTCATGGCGGAAAAGGGGATCGAAATCCCCTTCGAGGAAGTGGATATTATGGGCGGTGCAAACCGGCAGGCAGACTATCTGAAGGTCAATCCGGCAGGGCAGCTTCCCGCGCTGGAGCTCGATAATGGCAATGTTCTCGCGGAAATCACGGCGATCTGCGAATATCTGGACGAAAAATTTCCGGACAATTCGCTGATCGGCTCCACGCCGGAGGAACGTGCGGAGACGCGCATGTGGACCCGCCGCGTGGATCTGGGCGTTTGCGAACCGCTGGCCGGCGGCTTCCGCTATTCGGAAGGCCTGCCGATGTTCAAGGACCGCATGCGCTGCCTGCCCGAAGCGGCGGACGGCCTGAAGGCCATCGCGCAGGACAAGATCAAATGGCTGGACGGACTGCTGGAGGGCAAGCAGTTCCTCGCCGGCGACCGGATGACGCTGGCCGATATCCTGCTCTTTGCATTCCTCGATTTCGGAACGCAGGTCGGGCAGTCCCTCGACACAAGCAACAAAAACATTGTCGCGTGGTTCGAGCGGATGAAGGCCCGTCCGAGCGCCGCCGCATCGGCCTGATCGCACAATCTTTCGCAGGCGCATCCGTGGTTCGGCATGCGCCTGCGAAAATCCCGCCTCCATCTCAATTTGACGATTGCATCCAGCAGCCTTTTCGCGGCAGGTTAGTAAATTACCTTTATCAAATGGGGAGGAGATGAGGTGAAAATACTGCTGTGGATGATCATGGCTTTCGGATTGGGCATGGTTGTCATGAAGGCCATGCCAGTTTCCGCGGCCGAAATGCCGGCTTGCGTCGATAGCGAGCGTGGCAATGCGACCAAGGCGCAAGCCTGGTGGGATCGTCGAAGCCCGCAAGAACAGAAATACATCGCCGAACTGCCATGTGAAGAACGCTACATTCCCATGGTATGTATCTTCCTCTGGGTTCCCGACCTGCAGTCGTGCGTCAACAAGCGCGTTGGCGACTACAGGGCGTCGAAATACTGCGATCAGCAGGGTTTCGAGCTTCTTTCCGAAGAGCATGTCGCATGCCAGAAGAAGTGGATTAAGGAAAAGTACAAGGAACCCTTCCCGAACGCATCGTCATGATCGCGAGCCCTGCGCGGCCCCGATCCGGACGGATCGGGGGGCGCACAGGAAGAGGCGATCGGTGAACAAAGGGGCGATTGAGGGAACGGCGGAGAGCCGAAATCCGAATGAGTGGGAATCCGCCGCCGCAATCACTCTCGGCAAGGAAGTTCTCGAACTGGACAATGAGCGCGGCTATATCCGCGCCGCTTATTTCGCAGGCGACAATTTCCTCAACAGAGGCGGGCGGATCTATGGCGGTTTCCTTGCCGCCATGCTGGACGGCCTATGCGGGCATGCGGTCCGGCTGACCCATCCGGCGGACGATCCGGAGATGCCGCAGGTAACCCTCGAACTGAAGACGAGCTTCCTCGGGCGAGCCGATCCCGGCCGTCTGGTGGGAGAGGGCTGGGTGCGCCATCGCGGCCGGTCGATCGCCTTCGCAGAAGCGGAGCTTCGCAATGAGGCGGGCGATCTCGTTGCCCGGGCCAGCGCCACTTTCAAGGTCGGGCGCTAATCCTTTGCCCAAAGGCAATTGACACTTCGCTGAAGGTGACTGAGCCTTAGCTGGTTTCTGGAATTGGGGGTAATCCATGTTCAATCGATTCGCGCTGGGCGCGGCATTTCTAGTGTCGGCCTTCTTCGCCGCGGACAATTCTGCACAGGCGCAAACTGCCGACTGGTCCGGCTTCTATCTGGGCGCTCATGCGGGCGGCATCGCCGCCAAGGAGCATTGGAAATGGAACCAGGCAGGTTTGTATGCCGCCAGCGCTGGCGAAACGCACGATCCCAGTGTGAACGGCCTTATAGCAGGCGGGCAGGCCGGCTATCTCCATCAGTGGGGGCCGTGGGTCGCCGGCGTTGAACTCTCGGCAACCACCGGGCATCTGAAAGACAAGTCCGACAGCACGTCGACACCCGGTGTGGTTCACAAGACCACGATCGACTGGTTTGCGACCGCGGCCGCGAAATTCGGCTATGCCCGAGAGGATTATCTTTTCTATGGCCTTGCCGGTTACGCAGGGACCGACATACAC
>CAYSVF010000101.1:0-7744 GCA_964434415.1 uncultured Parvibaculum sp. | reverse complement strand
ATATAAGGCGGCAATCCAAAAGGCGCGCCGGCGGCACAGGTCCCGCGCGCCCCGGAGCGGATAAGCCAGCTCCGGTTTTTCAGTCGCATGATCGTCTCCGAAAGCCATTATTTCTTTCCGTGATCATGCCCCAGAGACCAGCAGGAACTCATGTCGCTCCGGAATATCGCGATCATCGCCCATGTCGACCATGGGAAGACGACGCTTGTCGACCAGTTGCTCCGCCAGTCCGGCACCTTCCGCGATAACCAGCAGGTTGCGGAACGGGTGATGGATTCCAACGACCTCGAGCGTGAGCGCGGCATCACCATTCTCGCAAAATGCACCAGCGTCGCCTGGAAGCCCGAAACCGGCGCCCATGCCGGTGAGGAAATCCGCATCAACATCATCGACACGCCCGGCCATGCCGACTTCGGCGGCGAGGTGGAGCGCATCCTCTCCATGGTGGACGGCGTGGTGCTGCTGGTGGACGCGGCCGAAGGCCCGCTGCCCCAGACCAAATTCGTGACCTCCAAGGCGCTTTCGCTGGGCCTCAAGCCCATCGTGGTCGTCAACAAGGTGGACCGTGGCGATGCGCGCCCCGACGAAGTGCATATCGAGGCCTTCGATCTCTTCGCCTCGCTGGGCGCCGATGACGAGCAGCTCGACTTCCCCACCATCTTCGCCTCCGCCAAGGAAGGCTGGGCATGCGAAGACCTCGCCGCCTCCGATGCGAAGGATCAGGGCCTCCAGCCGCTCTTTGAAAAGATCGTCGATCATTTCCCCGCGCCCGGCGCACTGACGGACGGCTCGGCGGACGAGCCCTTCGCCATGCTGGTGACGACCATCGAAGCCGACCCCTATCTCGGCCGCATCCTGACGGGCCGCATCGAAAAGGGCACGGCGAAGCCGAACATGCCCGTCCATGCGCTGCGCCGCGACAAGGAAGGCAATGTCTCCGAAGTCGAAAAAGGCCGCCTGACGCGCATTCTCGCCTTCCGCGGCATCCAGCGTATCCCCGTGGACGAGGCAAAGGCCGGCGACATCGTCGCCGTCGCGGGCCTTGAAGAAGCGACCGTCGCCGACACGATCGGCGATCCGGCCGTGACGGATGCGATCCATGCGCTCCCCATCGACCCGCCGACGCTCTCCATCACCGTCTCCATCAACGACTCGCCGCTGGCGGGCCGCGAAGGCAAGAAGGTGCAGTCCCGCGTCATCCGCGAGCGGCTGATGAAGGAAGCCGAAAGCAACGTCGCCATCCGCGTGACCGACAGCGAAACGAAGGATTCCTTCGAGGTCGCGGGCCGTGGCGAATTGCAGCTCGGCGTGCTGATCGAAAATATGCGCCGCGAAGGCTTCGAACTCGGCATCTCCCGCCCCCGCGTGCTTTACCGCGAGGATGAGAGCGGCAACCGCCTCGAGCCCATCGAGGAAGTGACCGTCGATGTGGATGACGAGTTCACCGGCACGGTCATCGAGAAGGTCTCTCTCCGGAAGGGCGAGATGATCGACATGCGCCCCACCGGCGCGGGCAAGACACGCATCATCTTCCACTGCCCCTCGCGCGGTCTCATCGGCTATCACGGCGAATTCCTCACCGATACGCGCGGCACCGGCGTAATGAACCGCGTCTTCCAGGAATACGGCCCCTATCGCGGCGAAGTCGAAGGCCGCCGTAACGGCGTGCTCGTCGCCAATGGCACGGGCGAGGCCGTGCCTTACGCGCTCTGGTATCTGGAAGAGCGCGGCGTACTCTTCATCGCGCCTGGCGCAAAGGTCTATGAGGGCATGGTTATCGGCGAGAACTCGCGTTCCGACGACCTGATCGTGAACCCGCTGAAAGCCAAGCAGCTCACCAATATCCGCACCACCTCGAAGGATGAGGCCGTGCGCCTCACCCCGCCCCGCCCGCTCACGCTCGAACAGGCCATCGCCTATATCGAGGATGACGAGCTGGTGGAGGTGACCCCGGAATCGATCCGCCTGCGCAAGCGCTATCTCGACCCGAACGAGCGCAAGAAGCACGCCCGGGCCGGATAAGGACCGATTCCGCCCGACATAAGATCAAGATCGTTCGGTATCCTGCCTCAGCCTGTGTGACCCTGTCACACAGGCAACGGATTCATTGCCTCTCAACCTTCCCGGTGCCAGTCTTCTCCGCTCGCAATGTGAGGAGGAGACGATGGCAGGTAACCCGGAATGGCTCGCGCAGATAAAGGAAGAAGCGCTGGAGCCCGAACGCCCCATCGTCGACCCCCATCACCATCTCTGGGATCGTCCGGGCTCGCGCTACGAGCTGGATGAGCTGCTTGCCGATACGGGGGGCGGCCATAACATCCGGGCAACCGTCTTCATCGAATGCGGTTCCATGTACGAGGCCTCCGCCACCCCCGCCATGGCCCCGCTCGGCGAGACCGAATATGTGAACGGTATCGCCGCGAAATCGGCAAGCGGCGGTTTCGGCGAAACCCGGATCGCGGCCGGCATTGTCGGCTTTGCGGACCTGACGCTCGGCGATGCGGTGGACGAGGTACTGGAATGGCACATGCTGCGCGCGCCAGAGCGCTTTCGCGGCATTCGCCACGCCAACGCCCATGACGACAGCCCCGATATTCGCGAGTCGCACACCCGCCCGCCCAAGGGGCTTCTGGGCCATGACGACTTCCGGAGAGGTTTCGCCCGGCTGGAACAGAAGGAAATGACCTTCGACGCCTGGCTGTTCCACCCGCAAATTCCGGAACTCACCGATCTCGCCCGCGCCTTTCCCAATACGACCATCATTCTCGATCATTTCGGCGGACCGCTCGGCATCGGCCCCTATGAGGGCAAGCGTGCGGAAATCTTCGAGCAGTGGAAAAAGGACATCCACGAACTTGCTTCCTGCCCCAATGTCGCGGCGAAGCTCGGCGGCATCAACATGGCGGTGAACGGCTTCGGCTGGCACAAGCGTCCGACGCCGCCGACCTCCGACGAACTCGTCGAAGCCACACGCGACTGGTATCTCCATACCATCGACGCCTTCGGCCCCATGCGCTGCATGTTCGAGAGCAACTTCCCCGTGGACAAACTCTCCTGCTCCTATGGCGTGCTGTGGAACGCCTTCAAGAAGATCGCGAAGGATTTCTCCGAGGACGAGAAGACAGCTCTCTTCCACGATACGGCGAAACGGGTTTACCGGCTGGACTAGCGAAGCCTTCACCACCAATATGCGCCGAACGCCGTCCAGAGGTCCGAATGCTCGATCCGCAGAAAATCGATGAACTGGCAAGCTTCGCGCTGGAGCTTGCCGATACCGCCGCCACCGTCACCCTGCCGCATTTCCGCTCCGGCCTTACCGTGGACAACAAGCGCGGCAATTTCGACTTCGACCCCGTGACGGCGGCGGATCGCGATTCCGAAATGGCGATCCGCAAGCTCATTCTCGAGCGCTATCCGGATCATTCCATTCTCGGCGAGGAGCATGGCAATCACGAAGGTGCAAGCGATCTCACCTGGATCCTCGATCCGGTGGACGGCACCCGTTCTTTCATTTCCGGCGTCCCGCTCTGGGGGACGCTGATCGGCCTCAATGACGGCACGAAACCCGTCATCGGCCTGATGGACCAGCCCTATATCGGCGAACGTTTCATCGGTAGGCCCGGCGGCACGGAACTGATCCGCGCAGGCAAGGCGCTCCCCCTCAAGGTGAGCGGCTGCACCAGGCTCGAAGATGCGCTGCTCGGCAATACCGATCCCGGCATGTTCACCGTCGATGCGGAGAAAGCGGCCTTCCGCGAAATTTCCTCGAAGGTCCGCCTGCGCCGTTTCGGCGGCGACTGCTATTTCTACTGCCTGCTCGCCGCAGGCACGCTCGACCTCGTGGTCGAATCCTCGCTCCAGCCCTATGACATTCAAGCGCTCATTCCCGTGGTCGAGAATGCCGGCGGCGTCGTCACGACATGGAGCGGCAAGGATCCGCAACAGGGCGGACAGGTGGTTGCTGCCGCCACACCGGAACTGCACGCGGCAGCGCTGGAAATATTGAAGCCCGCCGCAACCGACTGAGCTGAGAGCGAACGCAGACCCGGGTTCGCATGGAGAACCGACGCCTGAAGCTTTGCGAGCCATCCAGCGGTAGGCTGCCCTGACCTTGCCTTAGCCCGGTCCGCTGGATCACCCAGGAGAGCAGACAGGAGCAAATCGTTTTGCGCCAACCCTCCACGCTCGGTATCGCGGTTCTCGGTAGCGGCATCATCGCCATTACCTATGGGCTGGCCCGTTTCGTATTCGGCCTTTTCCTTCCGGCCATCCGCAACGATCTCGGCTTCGACGCCACCGATGCCGGGATCATCGGCGCCCTGCCCTTCATCAGTTTCATCGGCGGCGTCCTGGTCGGACCGGCTGTGTGCGAAAGACTGGGTGCCCGGCTGGCGGGCGGATTGTCGGTCGGGCTGGCTGCCGTCGGATTGTTCACCATCGCCAATGCCTCCGGCGTGATCATGCTGGGCGCGGGCGTAACCATTTGCGGGATCAGCACAGGGCTGTCGTCTCCCGTCATGGCGCAGGCCGTGCACTGGGTCGTGGGGCCCATGCTGCGCGGACGGGTGAATGCCGTCCACAATGCAGGCACGAGCCTGGGGGTAGCGCTTGCCATGCCGGCCATGGCCTGGTGGATGGAGGCCTGGCGCTCCGCCTATATCGCCTTCGCGCTGCTGGCCCTCGCAGGCGCATTGGCAGCTTTGGCCTATCTCCCAAACCGCCCGGACGTGCGCCCGGTGGAGGGCGAGGATAGGCCGCCGACACCGCCGGTCAGTCGCGACCAGTGGCGCGGTATCGCGCATCTCAGCGCATTGGCCCTCGGCATGGGTTCGGTCAGCAGCATCTATTGGGTTTTCGCGCCCGATCTGGTTGTCCGTCAGGGCGGAATGTCCGCAGCGCACAGCGGATGGATGTGGCTGACCGTGGGGCTTGCCGGCCTGATCGGCAGTGCCGCAGGCGACCTGATCGACCGCCTCGGCGCGGGCCGAACCCATGTTCTGGCACTGGCGCTGATGGCCCTTTCCCTGGCCCTGGCCGCCGCAGCTCCCGATATATTGGCTCTGACCCTGATCTCCGCCGCCGCATTTGGCGCGTCCTACATGACCCTCACCGGCTTCTATCTGGTTCAGGGCGTGCGGATCATGGCGGACCGGCCGGCGCTCGGGCCGGTCATGCCGCTTCTTGCAACCACCATCGGGCAGGCTGTGGGCTCGCCCTTGTCAGGCTGGATGATTGATGCCGGCGGCTACACCCTTGCCTTCGCGTGCTTTGCAGGCTTTGGCCTTGCTGTGGCCTTGGCCTCGCGGAGGATGGCGAACGGGCAAACGGGCGCCCGATAGCTCAGGATCACGCCTCGTTCCGGCGCGGCGCGATCCTGTCGGCAAACCCGTCGAAGGCCTCCCAGAAGACTGCCCGCAGCGGATCCCGCTCCATCAGGATTTCATGCTCGGAGCCTTCCACCCGGACGAACTCCGCATCGGGGATGTGCTGCGCCGCCTGCTCAAGCGCGCTCCCCTCGATCAGCCGGTCTTTCGTCGCCTGGGCGATGAGAACGGGAATACGCACCTCGCGCAGATAATCCGCTCTCTCCGTCATCCCGATAGAGCGGATCGCCGCGCGCACCCAGCCGAACGTCGCCGCGCCGAGCCCAAGCGCGGGGTCGGCCCGCACCAGCGCCTGATGGATGGCGTGGTGCCGTTCATCGGAGGTCACGATATTGTCCTCGAACGCCTCTTCATCCGCCGCAGCCGGTCCGCCGCCGGGAATGTAACGTCCGGCAAAACCCAGCGCGCTGCCGCCATATGCCAGCATCGCCGCGGCGAAAGCGTTCAGCGCATTCCCGAGCCGAAGGCCCAGCATGGGCGCGGAGAAAACCGCCCCGCTGAACCAGTCGGCATGGTCGTGACAGGCGCGCAGCAGAATATTGCCGCCCATGCTGTGCGACATCGCGATCCATGGCTTCGGAAAGGCAGGCGCGATTTCCGCCATGAAGAGCCCGAGGTCGCGGTCGAATGTCGAGAAATCGTCGATATGTCCTTTTCGAGAATCGTCCAGCATGCGCGCTGAAAGCCCCTGCCCGCGCCAGTCCATCGTGGCGACAGCAAAGCCGCGCGCGATGAGCTCGCCGATTACCTCGAAATATTTCTCGGCAAACTCCGTGCGCCCGCCAAAGAGAAAGACCGTCCCTCGGCAATTCTCGATATGCGCCGCTTCCGGCATCCATCTGACGACGCGCAGCCGCGCCCCGTCGGTCGCCTCCAGCCAGCGCGCCTCCGCGCCCTCGGGCGCAGAAAAGCCTTCGATCTCGATAAGCGGTGCGACCGCCAGCTTGTTCACGAAAAATCCCCCTTCTCCCTCGCCATCCCCTGAAACGGAGCCGGAAACACTCAACTCAAGCCCTGAATTCCTTTAGGGTCGGCGACAACAGGAACGTTCCGGAGGATACAGCAGGCCATGAGCTGGGAAAAGGAAGCCGAGGAAATCAGGAAACGCCGCACCCTCGCCCGCGAGCAGGGCGGCAAGGAAGCGATCGAACGCCAGCACGAAAAAGGCCGCCTGACCATCCGTGAACGGATCGAGAAGCTGACCGACAATGAAAGCTTCCGGGAGCTGGGCGAAGGCGCGGGCGTGCCGCATTTCGACGAGGAGGGAAACCTCATCGGCTTCGAACCCGGCAATTATATTCTGGGCTTTGCCAAGGTGAATGGCCGGCGCGTCGCCGTGGGCGGCGAGGATTTCACCATGAAGGGCGGCTCGCCCAACCCGGCGGGCCTGCGCAAGAGCGTCTATGCCGAAGAACTGGCGCTTACCTACAAGGTCCCGCTCATCCGCCTGCATGAAGGCGGCGGCGGCAGCGTCGCCGGGTCCGGCAAGAAGGGCGAACGCCCCATGGGCGATCCCGTTTTCTCCACGCCGCGCTTCCGGTCGATCACGCAGGTGCTGGGCGAAGTGCCCGTCGCGACGGCAGCACTCGGCCCGGTCGCGGGCATGCCGGCCGCGCGCCTTGTCGCCTCGCATTTCTCCGTCATGGCGGAAAACGCGCAGGTGCTGATCGCCGGGCCGAAAGTCGTCGCCCGCGCGCTTGGCGAAGACCTGACTAAGGAAGAACTCGGCGGCGCCGAAGTCCATGCGCGCTCGGGCGTCATCGACAATGTGGCGAGCGACGAAGAGGATGCGCTGAAACAGATCGCGCAATTCCTGTCCTACCTGCCGGATAATGTCTGGCAGCTCCCGCCCGACATCGAGGCCGAAGACACCCGCGACCGCATGGATGAAAGCCTCATCGACATCGTCCCGCGCGAGCGGCGCAAACCCTTCGCCATGCGCAAGATCGTCAAGGCCGTGGTGGACAAAGGCAGCTTTTTCGAAATGACGAAGAAATACGGTCCCTCCCTCATCACCGGGCTTGCACGCCTCAACGGCAAAAGCGTTGGCGTCATCGCCAATGACTGCAAATTCTACGCAGGCGCGATGACTGCGCAGGCGGCGCAGAAGCTCCGCCGCTTCGCCGATATGTGCAACACCTTCAATCTGCCCATCCTCTCTTTCGTGGACGAACCAGGCTTCATGATCGGCTCCGCCTCCGAACAGGCCGCCACCATCCGCCACGGCACGGGGGCGATTGCCGCCGTGATGCAGAGCCGCGTTCCCTGGGCAAGCGTCATCGTGCACAAGGTGTTCGGGGTGGCCGGCGCCGCGCATTTCGGGCCGGAGGGTTTCGTCCTCTCATGGCCAAGCGCGGTAA
>CAYSVF010000100.1:0-7876 GCA_964434415.1 uncultured Parvibaculum sp. | reverse complement strand
AAATGTTTTCGACGTCGGATTCCAGATCGCAGCCCAGTATGGCTTCTCCGATAATGTCCAGCGTCACGCGGGTCATTTCCGCGTCGATGGGGAAGGCATTCTTTTGCGACAGGGCCCGATGGGCCGAGCGCTCCGCCGCCCGGACGAAAAGCGGAGCGAACTCCTTAAGCGCGGCATGCTGGAAAATGGGCGCGGCCAGCCGCCGCTTGCGCCGCCAGCTTTCCCCCTCATCCGTCAGCAGACCTCTGCCGAGAAGCGGACGCAATACAGCGAGCTGATTGTCCTCCTTTGGGAAATTGTCCGAAGCCGTCACAAGGATGTGCCGAATGGCGTCGGCGTCGTTGATGACGATGCCGCGACCGGAAGCGGAAACACCGATGCGAAACCGGCTGAAGCGCTCCCGGTACCAGGCTTCCGGAAAGGAGGCGATGAGGTTGGTGAGAATGGCAGGCTGGATCAAGGCCCTCGCGAGACCCACCTGATGGCGGGGCGGGGTTGGTCTCGCTGGAACGATGATCCTCCCGGGAATATCAGGTCCGAAATCTTCGACCGCCGACATTCTCACCTCCCTTATTTATTTTTGGCTGCCCGTAGCAATCAAATCGGCTGAACCGTGCCGCCGCCGAATTCCTTCATAACGGAGCCGACAAGCTCGCGATTGTCATGATCCCAGGGGTGGAAGTCCTTGCCGTAGAAGTCGAGATAGGGACGCAACAGGCCCTTGAACGCCCCGTTCTTGCCGAACAGGAATTTCATGCCACCGAACCAAAGCTTGATGCGCGAGCCTTTGTAGTCGCGCAGCAGAAGCCGCATGTTGCGGATCACGTGATGTGTGAACTCGAGCGTCGTAATGATCATGGCGGAACGGCGCATGCGTGCATTGCCGCCAACGGCTTCGAATACGTCGAACGCAACAGCTTTGTGCTCGGTTTCTTCCAGCGCGTGCCAGTGCCAGAGTTCTTTCATTTTCGGATGCGCGCCCTCAAGAGCCGCCGGGTTGCGGAAAGTCGCATCGGCCATGATCGCGGTGAGGTGCTCGAGGGCGACGGTGCCCGCCAGCTGTCTCAGCGCCGGAAGATGCTTCTGCGCAAAGGCCTTGCGTTTGGCTACAAGCGCTTCGAGTTCTTCCAGATCGAGCCCGTGCGCTTCGCAGAGCGCTTCATTGTATTTCTGATGCTCACGACGATGCACCGACTCCTGACCCATAAAACCTTTGACGCGCTCTTGAAGGACAGGGTCGTCGATTTTACTGCGATAGGCTTTCACGCTGTCGATGAAAAACTGTTCGCCCAGCGGAAACAGAATGGACAGCGCATTGAAGAATGCGGTCTTGAATACGTCGTCACTGTGCCAATTTGTGGCGAGGACTTCCTCGATATCGAATTGACGGTTACGAGTGACGATATCGACGTCCTCGGGTGTACGCGACAGGCTGGAATGCGCCATGAAATACTCTCCTCGAAATGCCGCCGTGGTGATTGTGGCAAGGCCACCGTGTTGCGTCATAAATAGGAAATGGATAGCGAACCGGGAGGTCGTTTTCGGCCAACATGGGGGTTCGAAAAGGACAGGCCATGCGCATTGAACCCGGCTATCTCGAAATTGTCTCTGAGGTGCTGAGAGATTTGGGGCACGACCCCGCCTCATTCGGCGTGGGGACACGGGAGAGATTGTCGGAGTCGGAATTCCTGTCGATGACTGAATATCTCGTGGCGGAAACAAGGGAACCGACGCTTGCCTTGCGCATCGGCACGAAGATGCATATCGGCACGCATGGCTTGCTCGGTCATGCGATTTTGAGTAGCCGGAACCTGCGGCAGGCAGCGGAACTGCTCGCCCAGTACAATCCGATTGCCGGAGCGCGCGGCAATATCAGGCTGTCTTTCGGAGGCGGCAAGGCGATCTTGACCTTCGTGCCGCCGTTCGAGGTCAAGGGCGCGCCTTGCTTCATGACCGACCTGTTCTTTGGCGGTCTGACGACAGGACTGCGGCAAGTCGTTGGTGGTACGCTGTTCGAATGCTCCGTGGAGATCGCCGGCTATCCGAAGATGCCGGAAATGACTTACGAGTCGTATCTCGGGGTGCCCGTGTCCTTTGGGCATAGCGCAAACCGCTTTGTCGGGCCCCTGCGAGAAGTGGATGAGCCCCTGCCGGCCGCGTCGATCCCGCTCTCGAATCTTTATCGACGGCAATGTGAGGCGCTGCTTCGCGACATGGAGCACGCGGAGGGGCTCGCCGCCGAAATACGCAAGGAGCTTCTCTCCGCGCGAGGTCATTTTCCGGATATGGAAGAGTTGGCGAGCACGCATAATATGAGCGAAAGGACGCTTCGAAGGCGCCTCGCGGAGGAGCAAACCAGCTATCGGGACTTGCTGGACGAGGTCAGAAGTCACCTTGCGCGGGAGTATTTGCGTGACACGCCGTTAACCGTTGTCGACATCGCTTCGCTTCTCGGATTTGAAGATGTGGCTAATTTTCGCCGCGCTTTCCGGCGCTGGACGGGCCTCGCGCCGCAGAAATATCGAGAAACAGCGTCTCCCACCGTGTGAACCTAGTGTCTATGTGGCTGTGTGAGCAGCTAAGTAAACACACGCACACGCAATCGCACATGCTTCAACACTCCAAACCATAATCGCCGCCTAATCTGTCCTCCAAATTCCGGGTTCTGAAAACTCTCTGATTTGAGGAGGAGGACGAAATGAAGAAGGCAATAAGACTCGCCGCGGTTGCAGGGGCTGTATCCCTGCTGGCGGCCTGCGTTGATACGAGCACCCCGATTCTGGGGAGTGGCGGCGGTGGCGGCGGCGGCGGTGGCACGGCCACAACGTCGCCCGTTTCGCTGGGGGCAACCGGTGACGGCGGCACGACGACCGATCTGGGGCTTGCTTCCCTGACCGATCCGCTGCTGGGCACGACCGGCCTTCTGGGCGGCGGCGATGGTGGTGCGCTCGGGCAGCTACTCCCCGCGGAGGTAACGACACCGATCGCGGAGGGTCTGTCTCCTGTAGTCGATACGTTGGCGTCCTCGCTGCCCCTCGATGAAGTCGTCGGACAGATTCCGGCGCTCGGTGTGACGCAGGATGGCGGCTTGCTGAGCGATGTGCTGGGGCAGGACCCCGTCGGTCCGCTTCTCGGCAATGATGGCACGGTCGTCGCGCTGCTTGGCGGCGGCAATGACGGAGCCCTGGGTGACCTGACCGGTGGCGGCCTTCCCGGCGTTCCGGGTGGCGGTGGCGACAATCCGCTTGCGCCGATAACCGATCTTCTTGGCGGCGGCCTGCCCGGTGGCGGCGACAATCCGCTTGCCCCGGTGACCGATCTGCTCGGTGGCGGTGACAATCCGCTCGCCCCGGTTACCGATCTTCTCGGTGGCGGTCTGCCCGGCGGTGGCGACAATCCGCTCGCGCCGGTTACTGATCTGCTCGGCGGCGGCCTTGGCGGCACTCCGGGACTGACGCTTGGCGTAACGGGTGACGGTGGTCTGCTTGCCGATCTGATCGGACAGGATCCGGTTGGTCCTGCTCTGGCTCCTCTGGGGCCGGTAGCAACGCTTCTCGACAACGGAAATGATGGCCTGCTTGGTAACATCATTCCGGCCGGTACGCTTCCGGGGGGTGGTTTGCCCGGTGGCGGCGACAATCCGCTTGCCCCGCTGACCGATCTGCTCGGTGGTGGTCTGCCGGGTGGCGGCGACAGCCCGCTTGCACCTGTAACGGGTGCGCTGGAGGGTACTCCGCTGGCACCGGTCACCGATGCGCTCGCGCCTGTCACAGGTACGCTCGGCCTCTGAGCCGGCTACCAGATACGAATATGAGGGGCGGTCTTCGGGCCGCCCCTTTTTGTTGAGACATCGGTTGTCTGAAAATGAACGAGGCGTCCGCATGCTTCCATATGCGGACGCCTCTCATTGGGTGGAGAATCGGTGCACCGGCTTGTGAGGGATGCTGCATCGAGGCCGAGGAGGTCGGCGTTGCGAATTGGCATAGCCGATGCTGCGCGACCCTTTGCCCAACTGGCGGCATTCTCCCGGCACAGGGCAGGGCGTCCATGGATTTTACAAACAATTACAGTCGGCTGCGTGTGTGTGACGCCTGCCGGAAAGAAAAACTCCGTGCAAGGAGGGGCGCGCATTGTGCTTCAGCAAAGGCATTGCTGATCGCTGGCGTTCCGAACACATCGGTACATTTCTCTACACCATCCGTCCGCTGGATTTGGTAGCTGAATTCACACGGGAGGACGTCATCATGTTGAAACATCTGTCTACCATCACTCTTTTCGCCGCACTCGGCCTTGCCGGGTGTTCGTCCGCCGGATTGCCGACCGCAACGTCGCCGGCATCCGGGTCATCATCCTCGGCTTCGCAAAGTATTGCCGGCGGTACGCAACTCGGGGTGACAGGCGAAGGCGGTGTGTTGAGCACAGCCGGCGCCGATGTGGTCTCGCCGCTTCTGGGCGAGGGCGGTCTGCTGGGGGCGACGCTGGCCGGCGGGTCAGATGGCCTTGTGGGCAGTGCTGTCGCCGGGGCAGGTGGGGGGGCCTCGCCTCTGCCGTCGGGCGGTTTGTCGGCTCTCGACGGCGCTCTGACGCAGGTCTCGGAATCCGTTCCGCCGCTCGGCGTGTCGGGCGATGGCGGTCTGGGCCAGGATCTGCTCGGCTATGACCTGGTCGGGGATCTGATCGGCACGGATGGCGGCGTCGTGCCCGCGCTTCTGGGTGGCGGCGAAAGCGCGCCGCTGGGCAGTGTTCTGCCGGGCGGCAATGCGCCGCTTCAGCCGGTGGGCGATCTGCTGGCAGGCGTTGTGGACGGTTTGCAGACAAATGTGACCGCGGGTAATTTCAGTGACACCGCTCCGCTGCTTCAGCCGCTTCTGCTCACTGCGCTTGCCGGTGGCGGTGGCGGCGACAGCCCGCTCTCTGCGCTGCCTCTGGATGCACTGCCGCTGGATCAGCTTCAGCCTGTCCTTGTTCCGGCAGTATCGCTTGTAAATCAGCTGACAAGTACGCCTCTTCCGGGAGGCCAGACGGCAGGTGACGTTATCTTCCCCGTCGTACTGGGCTCCGGGTTGGGCGTGCTCGGCAATACCCTCCCGCTTGAGGACATCAGCAAATCCCTCGCGGTCCTGCCCTGAGCAGCATGGCTCCTGAGCGAAACTCCAGAGTTACAGGAATTTTTGTAATGAAGTACATGTGGAAAATCAGCCTGCTGCCGATGTTGCTGGCGATGGCCTTCCCGAACGCGGCCCAGGCACTGCAATACCAGTTCGGAGATTTCAATGTGAACCTCTCCACGACCTTGTCTGTTAGCGCCAGCATGCGAACGAGCAAGCAGAACTGTGCCTATATCTCCATCTACAATGGTGGTTGTTACGGTTCGGGTAATACCGACTACGACGTGAATTCAGACGACGGCAATGTGAACGTCGAGCAGTGGGATTTCATTTCCGCGCCGGTCAAGGGCATTTCCGAGATGGAGGTGACCTGGCGGAATTTCGGTGCCTTCGTGCGCGGCAAGGCTGCCTATGATTATGTCGGCGACAACGTTCTTGGAAATGGCGGCGGCAAATACGGTCCGGTTCTTTCGCCGAACCAGCGTCGTCCGCTCGAAGATGAGTTCCGGGGCGACGATGCGCGCGATCTCCAGGCCACGGACTTCAAACTGCTCGATGCATTTGTCTATTCGAATTTCGATTTGTTCGACATGCCGGCCACGGTTCGCATCGGTCGTCAGGCGACAAACTGGGGCGAAAGTCTGCTGATCCCGGGTGGCGTGTCGTCCTACCTGCCGCTGGATGTCTCGGCGTATGTGAAGCCGGGAGTGGAGCTGAAGGAAATTTTCCTGCCTCAGGCGACGGCTTTCACCAGTATCGGGTTGCCGGCGGGCTTCACCTTCGAAGGCTGGTATGCCTTCCAGTGGAACAAGAGCAAGCTTCCCGCTTGCGGCAGTTTCTTCTCGCCGAGCGACGCTCTGGCGGATGGCTGTGCCTACGCATTGAATGGCGGCGAGGTCTATAACAATGGCGACGGCACGTCCTATTCGCCCACCGCGACCATCGAAAGGATTGCCTCGCAGGAAGCCCGTCAACAAGGACAGTACGGTCTCGCGCTGCGCTACTATGCTGACTGGCTGAACTACGGCACGGAACTCGCCGGTTACTTCGTCAACTTCCACTCGAAGTTGCCGATCGGCACCTTCACGGCATCGACCGCGACCACAGCTACGACAGTCTTTCAGGTGGCATGTCCGCCGGGCGCCGGTACGCTAAATGGCCCGGGTTGCACAGCGAACGGTCCCGTGCAGGACGACGCAGGACGTCCGGTCTCCGTGTCGCAGGCCATGTTTGCCGAGGCCGCCGGTGCCAACAAGAGGCTGCTTGCGCAGTACCCGGAAGACATCAAGATGTTCGGGGCGAGTTTCAACACCACCATGAACATTCTGAACGGTACGGCTCTTTCCGGCGATATCGCCTTTTACCCTAATATGCCGTTCCAGCTGGACACGACTGAGTTGCTGGGTGCTGATGCCGAGAACTTCGGTTACACGGCAGGTCCCGGTCAGCCCGATTACTATACCGGGCCGCCCGTCGCTCCCGGTGACGTGATCCAGGGGTATCGCCGGACCAAGGCGCTTCATGCTCAGCTCTATACGCTCAGCACGTTGACGCCGTCCAATCCGGTTGTGCGGTTCACCAACGCCGATCTTCTCATTCTTGTCGCGAATGCGGGGGTTCAGTGGCTGCCCGATGCGGAAGGGAACCGCTTCGCGATTCCCCGCTCGGGCGAATCCCACCCGGCCGCGGGCATGGCGAAAACCTTCGGCGATGATTGCAACCGCCAGGGCACCTGTTCCCTTTCGCCGCAATATGCCAGCCAGTTCTCCTGGGGCTATCGCCTGTTGGCACGGCTGGACTACAACTCTGCCTTCGGGAGCGCCTGGACGCTTTCTCCCCAGATCGTCTGGAGCCATGATGTGCAGGGCTATTCCGCGGGCCCCATCGGTCCGGGTTTCGTGCAGGGCAAGATGGCGGTCACGGCGGGTGTCACGGCCAACTACCAGGACACCTACAAGCTTGGCATGGATTACACCGCCAATTTTGGGGCGGACTATCGCAATGCCTCCTACGACAAGGATTTTGTGAGCATGTCTGCCTCCTATTCCTTCTGACGGTCGCGTAAAACGTCAGGTTTTCACAAGGGAAGCCCCGGCCGGGAAACGGTCGGGGCTTTTCTATTGCGGCATTCGCGCCCACCAATTAATGTAGTGCATTAATTTGGCGGAAACGCCGGCTGATGGAGGAGCAGGGATGAGCAAGCGTGTCGCTATATGGACCGGCGCGACGGTCGCCATGTTGATCGTGGGCTGGGTCGTGGCCTCGAAATACTGGATCTATGTACCGGGTCTCCTGGCCGAATGGCGCGACCCCATCGGGCCGGCGCAGACGGTGACCTGGGAAGAGGGGCCGGAGACCGCGAGCGTCCCGGCACAAAAGCGCGCGCCGAACATCGTCGTTATCCTGGCCGACGATCTGGGATACAACGACGTCACCTTCAATGGAGGCGGGGTCGCAGACGGGGCCGTGCCCACACCGAATATCGATTCCATCGGCCGTGGCGGTGTTGACTTCACGCAAGGATATGCGGGCAACGCTACTTGTGCGCCCTCCCGCGCAGCCATCATGACGGGGCGTTATGCGACCCGCTTCGGC
Organism: uncultured Parvibaculum sp.; assembly: GCA_964434415.1. Classification (GTDB taxonomy): domain Bacteria; phylum Pseudomonadota; class Alphaproteobacteria; order Parvibaculales; family Parvibaculaceae; genus Parvibaculum. Next base: position 173 of record CAYSVF010000100.1, on the reverse strand, counting down.
TTCGAATTCACGCCCGCGCCGGTGGCGTTCGAACGTCTTGTCGGCACCTTCTCCAACGAACAGCAGATCAGGAAACCGGTCTTTCACGAAGATCGCGTGGCGGAGTGGCCGGACGATCCCAACAAGCTTGGCGTTCCGGCCGAAGAAATCACAGTCGCCGAGCTTCTCAAGAC
>CAYSVF010000099.1:5798-7932 GCA_964434415.1 uncultured Parvibaculum sp. | reverse complement strand
CACTTCATCCACGATCGTGACCCCGAAGCCTTCCATCATGCCCATATAGCCGAGCGCGGCGGCATCGCCCCCGCGGCCCTTGCCGAAACGGAAATCATACCCCGCCACGACATGACAGACATGGAGACCGTCGACCAGCACGTCCAGTACGAATTCCGGCGCCTGTTTGGTGGCCAGCGTCTCGTCGAAGGGGAGCGCAGCAAGTATATCGACCCCGAGCCGCTCCAGCTTGTGCGCCTTGGCACGAAAAGGTGTCAGGCGGAAAAAGGGCTTGTCGGGAAAGAAATATTGTTGCGGATGCGGCTCGAAGACCAGAAGACCCAGCGGCGCGCCCATTTCGTCAGCCAGCGCGCGCGCCTGTGCGATCACCTGCTGATGGCCGAGATGCACGCCGTCGAAATTGCCGAGCGCGAAAACGGCACCCTGAAGGCCGGGCGCGACATGTTCGTAGTGACGGATGATGTGCATGTAACGGGGTCTGGAACCGCTGAAAGGACTGGCTGGCTGGAATGGAAAATGAACCGGGGCAAAGGGATGGCGGATCGATCCGCAAGCGTCAAGTGTCCCGTCGCCGCTACCAGGCGAGCCGCGCCATGGCGCCGACCGCGTTGACGTCGTGTTTTGCAAGCACAATCCGTACCTTATCGGGGTCGGGCTGTTCAGGATCGTCGCCGCACTCGCCCGCGAATACACCGCCGGTGACGAAAAGCGCGTCGATCCCGGCGCCATTGGCGCCCCTGATGTCCGTCGCCAGCCCGTCGCCCACGGCAAGGATGCGGGTATCGGCGACGGGGGCGCCCCGGAAGCCGGCGAGCTTTTCCCGCGCGATATCGTAGATGGGGCCGTGCGGTTTGCCGAAATAGACGGTCTTGCCGCCGGCCTCCTCATAGGCCCTTGCGAGCGCGCCCGCGCAGTAGATCAGCCGTTCGCCGCGCTCCACCAATATGTCGGGATTGGCGCAGATCATCGGCAGGCCGCGCGCCGCAAGCCGTTGAAACTGCTCGGTATAATCGTCCGGCCCTTCCACTTCGTCGTCAAAAGGACCGGTGACCAGAATGAACTCGCCCTCCGCCTCGCCGACGCGGGAGACGCCCGTGCCCTCGAAAAGCGGCAGGTCGCGCTCGGGCCCGATGTGATAGCAGGCCGTGCCGAACCGGTGCGAGGCGAGGCATTCCCGAGTCGCATCGCCGGAGGTGAGAATGCCGTCATAGACGTCCTGCGGGATGCCGAGCTGCTCGAACATGGCCGGAAGCGCGGCGGAAGGGCGCGGCGCATTGGACAAAAGCAGCACGGTTCCGCCCTTTTTCCGGAAATTGTCGAGCGCCTCCGGCACGCCCGGATAGGCCCGCTTGCCATTGTGAAGCACGCCCCAGACATCGCAGAGCAGCGCGTCGTAATTGTCGGCGATGGCGGAGAGGCCGGAGATCAGGGGCACGGGCTCGGATCCTTCTTTCTGTCGAGGTTGAAGCGAGGTTTCGTCGAGGATGGAGAGCTTCGGGGCGAGGTTGAGCGATGGTTCGGGCGAGATAAGTCCCGAGCCTGCGGGAGGCGTCAAGCCGTAGGGGTCAGGAACACGATCTCCGTGTCGCGATAGCGGCGGCGGTCGAGCTCGGCGAACCCCTCCGGCGCCTCGAAATCGGATTTGGCGCTCTCCTCGACGACGCAGAGCGCGCCCCTGCCGATCCAGCCGCCGGCAAGCGCGGTCGTCAGCGCCGGGCCGGCGAGACCCTTGCCATAGGGCGGATCGGCGAACAATAAAGTGAACTCCGGTCCAGCACTTCCCTCGCGCGGGCCGAGGCGGGCGGCGTCGCGGCGATAGATCTTGGCGCGGCCCATGATCCCGAGTGAATCCAGATTCTCACGTATGACGCCACGGCTCTCCGCGCTGTCGTCCACGAAGAGGGCGAAGCTCGCGCCGCGCGACAGCGCCTCGATACCGAGCGCGCCCGTCCCGGCGAACAGGTCGAGCACGCGCGCGCCCTGAAGCGAGAAATCCGGCAGGTTTTCACCGAATTTCCCATGCTCTAAAATATTGAACAGGGATTCACGAGTTCGGTCGCTGGTCGGGCGCAGACGCTGCCCCTCCGGCGCATGAAGCACGCGGCCCCTAAACGCGCCGCCGACGATGCGCATG
>CAYSVF010000099.1:0-5698 GCA_964434415.1 uncultured Parvibaculum sp. | reverse complement strand
CCCCTCCGGCGCATGAAGCACGCGGCCCCTAAACGCGCCGCCGACGATGCGCATGCGCTCCACCCGTCTTCTTGCCGCCACCGCCCTTGCGAGCAGGCTTTCGTTGTTGCGAATTTGAATTCGTTTCTTTCGGCGCGCCGCCGGATGGCTGTTTGCCGCCGAATTTCGCCGCATTATTGCCGAGCTGGTCCATCAGCACGCGATTGGGCACCACGCGCACCTCGCCGGGCTGCAGGTCGCCGCATTGGAAGGGGCCATAGGAAAGCCGGATGAGGCGGTTCACCGCCAGGCCGATGGAGCCCAGCACCTTTTTCACCTCGCGGTTTTTCCCCTCCTTGAGCGACAGCGTGATCCAGACATTGGCCCCTTGCGCCTTGTCGAGCGTGGCCTCGATGGCGCCGTAGCGGACGCCCTCGACCGTGACGCCGTTTTTCAGCTTGTCGAGATCGGCCTGGGTGACGCGGCCATGCGCGCGGGCACGGTAGCGCCGCGTCCAGCCGGTGGAGGGCAGTTCCAGCAGGCGGGCGAGCTCGCCGTCATTGGTGAGGAGGAGGAGGCCTTCCGTGTTCACGTCGAGCCGGCCGACCGAGACCACGCGGGGCATGTCCTTGGGCAGGCGGGAAAAGACGGTGGGCCGCCCCTCCGGATCGCGCGCCGTGGTGACGAGGCCCGCCTCCTTGTAATAGCGCCAGAGCCGGGTCGGCTCCTGCTGCGGCAGAGGGTTGCCGTCCACCACGATGGTCTCGCGGCCCGTGACATTGAGGGCGGGGCTCGAAAGCACCCGCCCGTCCACACTGACGCGGCCTTCTGCGATGAGCTTTTCCGCCTCGCGGCGCGAACAGACGCCGGCGCGCGCAATCACCTTCGCAATGCGCTCGCCCTCCGGCGTCGCTTGCGCGTCGTCGGTCGGCTGGCCGTTGGCTTTCGGGGGCGTGTCCGCCGGGGGTGTCGTCATGCGCTCTCTTTATCCGGGCGCGGGGGAGGCGGGAAGTGGGGGGAGGTTTCTGAAAAGCCCTCCCCCTTGACGGGGAGGGTTGGGAGGGGGTGACGCGGCGTCTGCAATTGACGGCGCCGCCGCGTCCCCCCTTCCCCGGCGCTTTGCGCCGACCTCCCCCGCAAGGGGGGAGGTGATGCCAGGCATGACAAGAAAAAGTGATGACACTTCTGGCCGGGAAGACACTTCTGGATTGGGCGAGGCTGGCGTACGCTCCGCCCCATGACCTTCCGCATCCGCGATATCGACCTCACTGCCGACAGGCAAGCCGCGCTGTCCTTCATCATGGGCTCGCAGCGCTATGAGCATGAAGTCGAGCCCAATCGGCGGCTCGACCCGGCCGTGGCGGAGGAATATTTCGCCGAACTGGTGGAGGAGCTGGCGCAGAAGCAGGGCCGGGCCTTTGTGGCGGAAAGGCAAGGCGAGGCGATCGGCTGGGGCGTGCTGGTGGTCGAGCAAGCGCCGCTCTTCGTGACCGAGGACGAGCGGAGCTACGCCTATATCACCGAGCTTTTCGTGAACGAGGCGGCGCGGGGGCTCGGCGTGGGCCGCGCGCTGATCGCGTCGTGCGAGGCGGAAGCGCGGGCGCGCGGCCTCAGGCAGATCATGATCGGCGCGCTGAGCGCCAACAGCCGAACCATGGATATTTACGGCCGCGCGGGCTACCGGCCCTATACGGCGGAGCTGCGGAAATATCTGTGAGCGGGCTCTTTGTTCGGGCCTCCCTTTTTGGCGCCGATTTGCCCGAACCGCCTCAATCGCCCATGCCTGCCCGCGCCGATGCAGCCGGTATGCAAATCTTCGCGCGCCGCCGCGAAGCTCTTATTATGTAAAAACGTAATAGTGGGAAAGTCTCTCCACCGAACATTTAACTTTTGCCGGGTTTAATGTTTAAACTCGAGGGAGTTGGGGGAGGTGCAATAAGGGAGACCATGCCCGATAGATTTTCTCATCCGGAGACGAAGCAGTTTTTCCAGTACTGGAACAGCCTGCCGAAAACCGGCGTTCTGCCCGACCGCGCCGACTTCAATCCGGTGGCGATCCACCGGATCATGCCGCGCGTCCTCCTGGTCGAATATTTCAAGACCGGGGAGGTGGAGTTCCGGATGGTCGGAACCGGCATTACAGAGGACATCGGTTTCGACCCCACCAAGCAGAGCTATCTGGATATGCTGGAAGACTCCGCCTTCGGCGCATTCCAGAGCGCCAGCGATGCCATCCTGTCCACGCCATGCGGCGGACATTTCGTGGTCACGGCCCAGTCGGCGAAAGGATATCTCGTCGAGTTCGACGTGCTGGACCTGCCCATGACCAATCGCGCGGCGGATTCGAATATCGTCGTCGCCCATCTTGCGCAGGCCGATATCGGGCGGATAACGCCGGTCGGGACATTCCGCATCAAGGAAATCCAGTCCGCCGGGTGGATCGATATCGGGGCCTGCGTTCCCGCCACGCCTATCGTGGTGTCCTGAGGGGACAAGCCCGGGATGACGGCGTGCTTTCGGCCTATGCAGAAAACACGAACATCGATGTCGTCCCGACCCTTGTTGCCGGGGCGACACTTTTGGGAAAGAGCAAGCCAAGGTAATGTCCGCCCCATGAGCGACGCCAAACCCGCTTCCGAAAAAAACACACCCATGGACCTCGCGCTCGCCGAAGCGCGGGCCGCCGAGCGCCGCGGCGAGGTGCCGATCGGCGCGGTTATCATGTCGTCCGCGGGCGAGGCGATTGCGCGCGCGGGCAACCGGACGCTGGAGCTGAAGGACCCGACGGCGCATGCGGAGCTGCTGGCCATTCGCGAGGCCTGCGCGGTGCTGGGCTCCGAACGGCTGATCGACTGCGATCTCTATGTGACGCTGGAACCCTGTCCTATGTGCGCTGCAGCAATTTCATTCGCGCGCATTCGCCGTCTCTATTATGGCGCGGCGGACGAGAAGGGCGGCGGTGTCGATCACGGCCCGCGCATCTTTTCCCATGCGACCTGTCATCACCGGCCGGACGTTTATGGCGGGATCGGCGAAAGTGACGCAGCCGCCATGTTGCGCGCCTTCTTCGCCGCGCGGCGCGGCTGACGGCGCGGCCCGCTTTCGGGCAGCGGCGGAATACCTCACCCCCGATACGGCTTTATGCGTGATTTACGCCGGGACCTCCGTTAGAGTCCCGCCCATTCGTATTGCAATCGGGGCGCCGCACTCCACGGGGTTCCTCCAACACAAAAGAAAGAAAGGGGAGACGATATGGATTTTGCTTATTCCGACAAAGTGAAAGAGCTTCAGGCCCGCCTGAACAAATTCATGGATGAGTACATCTATCCCAATGAATCGACCTACCAGAAGCAGATGGACGAGTTCCGCGCGCAGGGCAATCCCTGGCAGGTGCCGCAGATTCTGGAAGACCTGAAGCCGAAGGCGCGCGAGGCGGGCCTGTGGAACCTGTTCCTGCCGGATTCCGAGCGGGGCGGCGGGCTGACCAATCTCGAATATGCGACGCTCTGCGAAATCATGGGCCGCGTCGGCTGGTCGTCGGAAGTGTTCAACTGCTCCGCGCCGGACACCGGCAACATGGAAGTGATCGAGCGCTACGGCAACGAGCGCCAGAAGAAGGAATATCTGGAGCCGCTGCTGAACGGCGAGATGCGCTCCGCCTTCCTGATGACGGAGCCCGCGGTGGCGTCTTCCGACGCGACCAACATCTCCACGCGTATCGAGCGCGACGGCGACGAATATGTCATCAACGGCCGCAAATGGTGGTCGTCGGGGGTGGGCGACCCGCGCTGCAAGATCGCCATCCTGATGGGCAAGACCGATCCGGAAGCCGATACCTATCGTCAGCAGTCGCAGATCCTCGTGCCGCTCGACGCGCCGGGCATCAAGGTCGTCCGTATGCTGCCGGTCTTCGGCTATGACGACGCGCCGCACGGCCATGCGGAAGTGATCCTCGAAAATGTGCGCGTGCCGGCGGAGAACCTTCTGCTCGGCGAAGGCCGCGGCTTCGAGATCAGCCAGGGGCGGCTTGGCCCGGGCCGTATCCATCACTGCATGCGCACCATCGGCGTCGCGGAGCGCGCGCTCGAAAAGATGTGCGAGCGCCTTCTCTCCCGCGAAGCCTTCGGCAAGACGATTGCGGACCACTCCGTGTGGGAGCAGCGCGTGGCCGAAGCCCGTACCAACATCGAGATGGCGCGTCTTCTGACGCTGAAGGCCGCCTATATGATGGACACGGTGGGCAACAAGGTCGCCCGTACCGAGATCGCCATGATCAAGGTCGCGGCGCCGAACATCGCCCTCAAGGTGATCGACGACGCCATCCAGGCCCATGGCGGCGGCGGCGTGACGAGCGATTTCGGTCTCGCCAAGATGTATTCCGGCATTCGCACGCTGCGTCTGGCGGACGGCCCGGACGAGGTGCACAACCGCACCATCGCGCGGCTTGAATTCAAGAAGTACAAGGACAAGGTCCGCGCAGCCGCCGAATGATCCGCCTGCGGCGTGGAACAGACGGTATGAGCGGAAACCGCTGATACGAAGGGATGGCCGGTGCCGGGGAACCGGGCCGGCCATCTGCTTGTCCGGATGGAGAAACTGAAAAAGGCTCCTTCACATGCAGATGTACAACGCACAATTGTCGCCCTATTCGGGGCGCTGCCGGATCGCCATCTATGCAAAGGGCCTCGATGTCGAGCTTCTGCCGATATCGGACGACGCGGTGAAGGCCGCGCTTGCCGCACTGACGCCGATGCACAAGGTGCCGACGCTGATCGACGGCGATCACGTGATCCCCGAATCCGACGTGATCTGCGAATATTTCGAGGAGAGGGGCGAGGGCGCGCCGCTTCTGCCCGCCGACCCGGTGTCGCGGGCGCAGATACGCCTGCTGGCGCGCATCGGCGAAATCTATGTGATGGAACCGATGGGCGATCTCTTCGACCAGATCGATCCGCGCACCCGCGACAAGAGCCTCGTGGCGCGCGCCATGGGCGAAGTGGCCGAAGGCATGGGCTGGCTCGACACCTATCTGGACGGCTCGGCCTATGCGCTCGGCAATTCGCTGAGCTTCGCCGACTGCGCGCTGGTGCCCATCCTCTTCTTCTTCGAACGTCTGGGGCCGATGTTCGGCGAGGAAAAACCGCTAAAGCCCTTCGCCAATGTCGCGAGCTATTACAAGGCGATGCATGACGATGCGCATTGCGCCCGGGTGCTGGCCGAAATGGACGTGGCGCTGAAACAGTTCATGGGAATTTGAGGCCGTCCCCAATGCGGGTTTCAGGGCGGGATCCGGGACGGGATCCGGGGCGGGGCCTCAGGCCGTGCGCAGCCGGTCCTGCGCATCTTCCTCCGCATGGGGTTCCAGCGGACAGAAGGGAATGGCGGGCAGCCGCACCGTGACGCTCGTGCCGCGGCCGATTTCGCTTTCGATGCGGAAATCGCCGCCATGGATTTCCGCCAGCGAGCGCACCATCGCAAGGCCGAGGCCCGTGCCCTGCTGGGCGACGGCGGCATTGCCGGAAATCTGCTCGAAGGCCCGGCCGAGGCGCGGGAGCTGGCTTTCGGGAATGCCGCAGCCGGTGTCGGTGACGCGCAGCACATAGCCGTCGTCGGGCTGCCGGCTCTCGATGGAAATCCGGCCGCCCACCGGCGGGAACGTGATCGCCTTGGTGAGAAGGTTCAGCAGGATCGGCGTCACCCCGCGGCTATACGCGACCGT
>CAYSVF010000098.1:0-8007 GCA_964434415.1 uncultured Parvibaculum sp. | reverse complement strand
TTCCTATCGCGAGCCCGTGGGCGGCAGGCTCGGCGCAGCCGCTTAAAGAGGCTCGGCGCACGCGCTTGAGCCATTTCGGCGCATTTCGTTTTCGTTAACCATCATTCCTAACCGGATTGAAAGCCTGTTTGGCGCAGGCTTCTGCGACATTTCGAGCGATGTTGCTTTTCAACCGGGTGCCCAATGGTCTTCTCCTCTCCCGATAACATGCCGCTTTTGCTGCTCGGCCTGGCCGTCCTGCTGCTGCTCGGTGCCGAAGCCTGGCGCCGTGCCGGAGCGCGCGCCCGCGCCCATGCCGGCAAGGTGGACGACCTCGAAGCGCGGATCGAAAAGCTGCGCGACGAGAACTGGGAACTGGCCGAACGCGAGGCGCGCTATCGCGACCTCGTGCGCACCCAGGGCGACGTCATCATCCGCAAGGATCTCGAGGGACGCGTCTCCTATGTGAACGACGTGTTCTGCGAAACCTTCGATCTCACCCGCGCCGAAACCATCGGCCGCCCCTTCATGCCGGAGCTGCCCGAGGGCGAAAGCCCCCGCATGCTGGGCGCCCTTGCCGGGCTCGCCGCGACCGGACAACGCGTCCGCTACGACCAGAAAGTCATGACCGCGCACGGCCCGCGTTGGTTCGTCTGGGAGGAAACGACGATCCGCGACGAGGAGGGATCTCTCAGCGAGGTGCAGCTGGTCGGCCGCGACATCGACGACCGCAAGGAAGTGGAACAGCGCCTTGCCGAGGCGCTCGACGAGGCCAAGGACGCAAGCCGCGCCAAGAGCCTGTTCCTTGCCACGATGAGCCATGAAATCCGGACACCCATGAACGGTGTCATCGGCATGACGGATCTTCTGCTCTCCACCAAACTCGATCCTGCCCAGCGGTCCTATGCGGAGGCGGTTCGCAGTTCCGGCGAGGCGCTGCTGGCGATCATCAACGACATTCTGGACTATTCGAAAATCGAGGCGGGCAAGGTCACGCTCCATCCCGCGCCTTTCGATGCCTCCGCCGCGCTTGAAAGCGTGGCCGAACTTCTGGCCCCGCGCGCCTATGAAAAGGGGCTCGAAATCGTCACGGAGATTTCGCCCGCCGTTTCGCGCACGCTGGAAGGCGACGAGCCGCGCATCCGGCAGATCCTGCTGAACCTGGCCGGCAATGCGATCAAGTTCACCGAAGAGGGCGGCGTGGCGCTGCGCCTCCATCGCGCGGACAATGATGACAGCATCGTTCTGGAAATCGAGGATACCGGGATCGGCATGAGCCCGCTGGCGTTGGACCGCATCTTCGAGGAGTTTGCACAAGGCGAGGAAGGGCATGCGCGGCGCTTCGAGGGGACGGGGCTCGGCCTTGCCATCACGCGCCGTCTCGTCACCGCGATGGGCGGCCGCATCGAAGTCGAAAGCGAGGAGGGCAGGGGCTCGATCTTCCGCGTCCGCCTGCCGCTCAAACCGTCCGTCGAGGAAGAGGCCCCGCGCGACATGCCCCGCCTGGACGGTCTCTCGGTCGTCATCCACCACGACCGGCCCCTGGTTGCCGATGCGCTGGCCAATGCGGCCCGCCATTCGGGCGCACAGGTGCGGTGCGTCGCGGATGAAGCGGAGTTGATGGACGCGGCGAAACAGGCCGATGTTTTTGTCTGCATGTCCCGCACCGCGGACGGGGCGGACGGCGTGGCGTTTGCGCGCGCCGCGCGCCGTCGCAATCGGGACCTGCGGACGATGGTGCTGCTGCAGCCGCGCGAGCGCAACAGGCTCGGCGAGCTGACCGGCGCAGGTGTCAAAATCACTGCCGAGACGCCGCCTTTCGACGCCTATCTCGTGCGCCCCGTGAGAACCTCTTCGCTGCTGGCGCGCCTCGCCGCGCTGCGCGCCGCCGCCGATGTCGATGGTGCCGGGCATGGTGCAGGCAGCTTCGATGCGAGCCTCGACGACGAGCCCGGCGCTGAAACCGCCGCAGGCGGACTGCGTGTGCTGGTCGCCGAGGACAATGAAATCAACGCACTGCTGACCCGTACCCTGCTGGAGCATGCGGGCCATAGCGTGCAAATCGTCGGCAATGGCGAAGAAGCTGTGGCGGCCCTCGGGCTGGCAGGCGCGCCGCCCTATGACGTCATCCTGATGGATCTGCATATGCCGGGCATGGATGGCTTCGCGGCCACCGCCCGAATTCGCGAACTGCATATGGAGGCCGCGCGTCTGCCCATCATCGCCCTGACGGCGAACGCGCTGTCGGAAGACCGGCAGGCCTGCCTCGATGCGGGCATGGACGATTACCTCTCCAAGCCGGTGAGCCATGGCGCGCTTGCGTCCACGCTCACCAACTGGGCAGGCCGCCACTCCCCGCACGCCTTGTCCACCGACGAGGGTGGCAGCTTGGCGAATCTGGGCTGACATGCTTCTCTGAACCTGACGGCCCGGTGGGATCTCGGCAGGCCGACGAGGGACGAGAGAGGGTGGCATGAGCGAACCGAACGAGCGCAGAAGCATGGGCGAAAGGCTTGCCCATGCCTGGACCGTCTATACCGAGCGGCGCACATTAATCATGCTGCTGCTCGGCTTTTCCTCCGGCCTTCCGTTCCTGCTTGTCTTTTCCACCCTGTCGCTCTGGCTGCGCGAGGCGGGTGTCTCCCGGACCGAAATCGGCCTGATGAGCTATGTCGGCCTCGCCTACACGATCAAATTCATCTGGGCGCCGGTGCTCGATCAGCTGCGCGTGCCGATCCTCGGCAACCTGCTCGGCAAACGCCGCGCCTGGATGCTGGTGGCGCAGGCGGGCGTTGCATTGTCGCTCGTCGTCATGTCCTTCTGCGACCCGCATGTCTCGCTGACGCCCATCGCCGTTTTCGCGCTCATGCTCGCCTTTTCTTCCGCGACGCAGGACATTGCCATCGATGCCTGGCGCATCGAGGCGGCCGAGGATGAAAAACAGGGCGCGCTCGCCGCCGCCTATCAGCTCGGCTATCGCATCGCCATTATCGCGTCGGGCGCGGGCGCGCTGCTGATCGCCGAGGCTGTGTCCTGGCACATGGCCTATCTCGCCATGGCGGCGCTGATGAGCGTCGGGGTCGGCGCCGCGCTCGTGGCGCCCCGCGTCGCGGAATCCGAAGCGCCGGTCGTGGGCGAGGAGACGATCGAGCGTCTTGCCCGCCGCCTGCATCTGAGCGGCGAGGCCGGCAGCGCATTCGAATGGATCTATCGGGCGGTCTTCGCACCCTTCATCGATTTCTTCAGCCGCTTCGGCTGGCAGGCGCTGATCGTGCTGGCGCTGATCGGCCTCTACCGTGTGCCCGACTTCGTGATGGGTGTGATGGCGAACCCGCTTTATGTCGATATCGGCTTCGACAAGACCGAGATCGCGGGCGTGGTGAAGCTGTTCGGCGTCTGGATGACGATCCTCGGCGCCATTGTCGGCGGTCTCGCCATCGCAGGCCTCGGCACGCTGCGGGCGCTTCTTCTCGGGGCGCTGGCGGCCTCGCTTACCAATTTCATGTTCATCTGGCTTGCCATGCGCGGGCATGACCTGTTCGGCCTGACGGTGACCATCAGTGCGGAAAACCTCTCCGGCGGTTTCGCGGGCACCTGTCTCATTGCCTATATGTCGAGCCTGACCAATCACGAATTCACTGCCACGCAATATGCGCTGTTCAGTTCGGTCTATGCGCTGCCGGGCAAATTGCTGGGCGGCCTCTCCGGCTACATGGTGGATAGCTGGTCGGCGCCGGGCGGGCTGCACGATACGCTTCTGGTCGCCGCGCCCGGCCTCACCGCCAAGACGGTCGGCTATGTGCCCTTCTTCGCCACCACCGGACTGATGGGCCTGCCGGCGATCCTCCTGATCCTCTATCTGCTCTATGCGCGCCGCCGTTCGGTCCCGGCGGAGGCGGCCGATTGATGACGGAATTATAATTAAATCAACACGTTGCCTTGCGCCTATGCTTGCGCTATGGCCCTGTCGGCCTTTATGCGGGCTTGGCAGCGAGGGCCGTTGATGAAACTATGCGCGAAATGGTCGACACAGCCGGGCAGGGGGTCCCTGTGGCGGCCCCTGAAGGTGGTATGGAGTCGGGAAGCATGACATCTGCGAATGCGGGCACCGATGCGGTCTCGACGGAAGACGAGGCGGCAGCGGACCCGCTCAGCTATGGCAGGCGGGGTCAGCTCGAAGTGCGGCTCGCCCGGACCGCCACCGAAATCGACGCCGCCCAGTCCGTCCGCTATCACGTCTTCTATGAGGAGATGTCGGCCAAGCCGGACGCGGCGACGCTTGCCAGCAAGCGCGATGCCGACCGCTATGACGAGATTTGCGACCACCTTCTGGTGATCGACCATGACCGCATCACCGGCAAGCTCGATGCGGATGGCGAGATCCCGCGCGACGCGGTGGTGGGCTGCTACCGCCTGCTGCGTCAGGATGTGGCTGAAAAGCATGGCGGCTTCTACACGGCCAATGAATACGACATCGGCCCGATGCTGGAACGCTTCTCCGATCTGAAATTTCTCGAACTCGGCCGCTCCTGCGTGCTGCCGCCCTACCGCACCAAGCCGACGGTGGAACTGCTCTGGCACGGCATCATGCAATATGTGACCGAGCATGATCTCGACGTGATGTTCGGCTGTGCGAGCTTCGAGGGCACCGACCCGGACGAGCTGGCGATCCCGCTTTCCTTCCTGCATCACAATCACGCCGCGCCGCCGGAATGGCATGTGCGCGCCCTTCCCGACCTCTATGTCGAGATGAACCGCGTGTCCGAGGAGGAGCTCAATCCCCGTCAGGCTGCGCGTCTGTTGCCGCCCATGATCAAGGGCTATCTCAGGGCCGGCTGCTATATCGGCGAAGGCGCGGTGATCGACTATCAGTTCGGCACCACCGATGTTCTCATCATCTTTCCCGTGGCGCAGATTTCGGATCGCTACATGTCGAAATTCGGCGGCAAGGAAAAGATACCTTCGGGACAGCGCTGAGCGCGTCTCCTTCCATGGCGAACCGGGAGCGCGCTCGCAGTGACCAGGGGACCTGACGACGGCATAGGGTTCTGGAGCGCAGCCGCCATCGGGATCGGCGGCATGGTCGGCGGCGGCATCTTCGCCGTGCTGGGCCTCTCGGTCGAACTGGCCCAGGGCGGTGCGCCTGTCGCCTTTGTTCTTGCCGGGATCGTCGCGCTCGTCACCTCCTACGCCTATGTGAAGCTTTCAGTCGCCATGCCCGAGCAGGGCGGCACGGTTTCCTTTCTCGACAATGCGTTCGGCTCGGGCGTCTTCACCGGTGCGGCAAATATTCTCTTGTGGCTGAGCTACATCGTCATGCTGTCGCTCTACGCCTATGCCTTTGGCAGCTATGGCGCGCAGCTTTTCCCGCCCGCATGGGACGGGCTCGCAAAGCACGGCCTTATCTCCTTCGTCATCATCGCCATGACCGGCCTGAACCTGATGAGCGTGAAATCGGTCGGCAATGCGGAGGAACTGATCGTTGGCGTGAAGATAGCGATCCTGCTCGTCTTTGTCGGCTTCGGGATGATGTCGGTGGATGCGGCGCGCATGGCGCCTGCGCAATGGGCACCGCCGATTTCGCTCATTGCGGGCGGCATGATCATTTTCGTGGCCTATGAGGGGTTCGAACTGATCGCCAACACCGCGCAGGATGTGCGCGATCCCAAACGCACCCTGCCCCGGGCTTTCTATTTTTCGGTGGTTTTCGTGATCCTGCTCTATGTGGCGGTCGCGGCGGTGACGATCGGCAACCTCGCGCCTGCGGAGGTGACCGCTGCGCGCGACTATGCGCTGGCCGCCGCCGCCAGGCCTTTTCTCGGACAGGCCGGCTATGGCGCGATTACGCTCGCCGCGCTCCTCTCCACCATGTCGGCCATCAATGCGACACTTTACGGCGCCGCCCGGCTTTCCTATGTGATCGCGACGGACGGCGAACTGCCGAAATTCCTGGAGCGGAAAATCTGGAACCGTCCGGTGAGCGGCCTTCTCATCACCTGCGGCGTCACCCTGCTCACGGCGAATTTCTTCAACCTGCAAAGCATCTCGACCATGGGCTCGACGGGCTTTCTGCTGATCTTCGCCGCCGTCAATGCCGCCGCCTTCCATCTGAGCGCGCGCATCGGCGCTGTGAAATGGCTGCCGGGCCTCGGCGTGGCGCTCTGCCTTGGCGCGCTTGCCGCCCTTCTCTGGCAGACCGGAGAAAAGCACCCCGAGCAGCTATGGGTGCTGGCCGTGCTGGTCGGCCTCGCCTTCCTGATCGAACTTGCCTACCGGGTCTTCGGTATACGCAAAGACGGAAAGGCCTGAGGCCGGGCCGGACCCTCGTCCGTCTATTCGACCGTAATCGTGATCTTCTTCGAGACGAGCGGCGGGTCGTGCGGCACATGGTTCATGTCGCCCATGATGAGCTGCAGCGTATGCGTGCCGGGGGCGAGGTCGACGGCGGTCTCGGTCTGTCCGCCGCCGAAATGCACATGGTTTTCGTCCGCCGGGAGCGGCATGGCGAGATCATCGCCCGTCGGCGCATCCGTATCGATCAGCAGGTGATGATGCCCGGTCTTGGCCTTGTCGACACCGGCAGGCGCAACGCCCATTCCCTTAAGACCGAACCGCACCGTGACGGGGCTTTCGACCGTCGCCCCGTCTTCGGGCGAGATGATGTAGAGCGTCGCGTCTTCCGGCCAGTAGGCGCCGTCCTGCGCCTGCGCGGCAACGGGATGGATCGCATAGGCGGCGGGAAGCGCCAGCGCGGCGGCAAGGGCGCAGGATCGGATCGTCTGGGCGATGGAGGCCATCAAAAAGCTCCGCGGTCATAGTGAGAATGGCTCTCATCATGGCGCGGGCGTACCGGTCTTCGCAAGCCGGGATTATTTGTCCAGATTATAGGCCGCCAGCGCCGCCATATTCACGAGGTCCGACACCGTCGCCGTCATCGGGACGATCTGCACGGGCTTTTTGAGCCCCACCAGCAGCGGGCCGATCAGCGTCGAGCCGCCCAGCACCCGAAGGAGCTTGGTGGAAATCGACGCGGCATGGATCGCCGGCATGATGAGTACATTGGCCGGTTCCGTCAGACGGCAGAACGGATAGAGCGCCTGCGTCTCGCCGCTGAGCGCGACGTCGGCGGCCATTTCGCCGTCATATTCGAAATCCACCCGCCGCTCGTCGAGAATGCGCACCGCGTCGCGCACCGTGCGGGGCCGCTCATGGGTATGCGTGCCGAAGCTTGAATTGGCCAGCAGCGCCACACGAGGCTCGTAGCCGAGACGGCGCGCCACCTCCGCCGTCTGCTCGGCCACATTGGCAAGATCCTCGGGCGTCGGCATTTCATGCACATTGGTATCGGAGACGATCACCGTGCGGCCGCCGGCGACGACGAGCGTCACGCCGATGGGGCCGCGCCCGTCCTGATCGTCGATCACGCGGCGCACATCCTCGAGCGCCACCGAATAGGTGCGCGTGACGCCCGTCACCATCGCATCGGCATCGCCTTCCTGCACCATCAGCGCGGAGAAGACGTTGCGGTCGTTGGTCGCGAGCCGGTAGCAGTCGCGATAGAGATAGCCCTTGCGCTGCAGCTTCTCGTACAGGAAGTCGGTATAGGCATCGCTTTTCGGCCAGGTCCGCGCATTGCGGATGTCGATCTGCGTATTCGGGTCGAGACCGGTCTGTTTCATCGTCTCGCGGATCTGGTCTTCGCGTCCGACGAGAATCGGATGGCCGAGACCTGAATCGCGGAAGGCGATGGCGGCCCGGATCACGCGCTCTTCCTCGCCCTCGGCGAAAACGACGCGCTTGGGGTCGCGCTGCACCTTGTCCATGATGACCTGCAGCGTGCCCGCGGTCGGGTTCAGGCGCGCGGAAAGCCGGTTCTTGTAGCCTTCCATATCCACGATGGGCTGGCGCGCAACACCCGTATCCATCGCCGCCTTGGCGACGGCCGGCGGAATTTCGCGGATGAGCCGCGGATCGAACGGTACGGGAATGATGTAGTTCGGGCCGAAACGCGGACGCTCGCTCTGATAG
>CAYSVF010000097.1:0-8069 GCA_964434415.1 uncultured Parvibaculum sp. | reverse complement strand
ATGCAGGCGCTGGGCAGCTATCTCGGCAAGGAGATTTCCCACAAACCCGGCTCCCAGCATGCGATGGATGCCGAATATTTCGGACGGATCGACGCGCTGAACTACACCATGTCGCATGACGACGGTCAGTCGGCGGGCGATCTCGACGATGCCGACATCATTCTGCTGGGGGTCAGCCGCACGTCGAAGACGCCGACCTGTATCTATCTGGCCAATCGCGGCATCAAGGCCGCCAATATTCCGATCGTTCCCGGCGCGCCCTTGCCGCCAGATCTGGAAACGGCATCCCATCCGCTTGTCGTGGGCCTGACCACCAGCCCGGACCGGCTGATCCAGATCCGCAAGAACAGGCTTCTTTCGCTCCATGAGAAGACGGACACCGATTATGTTTCGCCGGAAGCCGTATCCGACGAGGTGGCCTATGCCCGCCGTCTTTATGCCCGCAATGGCTGGCCGGTGATCGACGTGACGCGCCGTTCCATCGAGGAAACCGCCGCCGCCGTCCTCAATCTTTATTCCGACAGACAAAGAGCCGCGCAATGACCCGTTCTCTCATCCTCGGATCAGGCAGCGCGGTCCGCGCCACGCTGCTGTCTCAGGCGGGCGTCGAATTCGAGGTCGTGACCTCCGAGGTGGATGAGGACGCGATCAAGAAAGAATTCTCCAAAAGCGAGCAGCTTGGAGATACGGATTTCGCGACCGACAAACTCGCGCTGAAACTGGCCGAGGCAAAGGCACTCGCCGTCGCCGCAACCCACCCCGACGCGCTGGTGATCGGCGCCGACCAGATTCTGAGCTGCGAAGGCCGCCGCTTCGACAAGCCGAAGAACATCGATGAGGCCCGCACCAATCTGAAATTCTTCTGCGGCAAACCGCATATCCTGCATGGCGGCATTGCCATCGCGCAGGGCGACGCCATCATCTGGGGCCATTCCGACCGCGCGACGCTCACCATGCGGGGCTTTACCGATGCGTTTCTGGACGATTATCTCGCCGGGCTGGGCGACGAGGTGCTGAAAAGCGTCGGCTGCTACCAGATGGAAGGCCCCGGCGTGCAGCTCTTCGAGCGGATCGAGGGCGACTATTTCACCATTCTCGGCCTGCCGCTTCTGGCCCTTCTCGCCGAGCTGCGCCGCCTCGCCGCGGTCCCCGCCTGAGGAGGCCCCAATGCGCAAGGCATGTGTCATCGGCTGGCCCGTCGCCCATTCCCGTTCGCCGCTGATCCATAATTTCTGGATCGAAAAATACGGTATCCCCGACGCTCTTTATGAGCGCCTGGCGGTGGAGCCGGAAAACCTGGCCGATACCATCGCGCGGCTGAACGAGTTCGGCTATGTCGGCGCCAACGTCACCGTGCCGCATAAGGAAGCCGCCTTCGCGCTGCTGACCCGGCACGACCCGCTGGCAAAACGTCTGCGCGCGGTGAACACCATCGTGACCACCGATGACGGACTGGAAGGCCGCAACACAGACGGTTATGGCTTCATCGCCAATCTGAAATCCGGCGCGCCCGGCTGGAAGGCCGCCGCCGCGCCCGCCGTGATGATCGGCGCCGGCGGCGCGGCCCGCGCCATCGCCGCCTCGCTGGAAGAGGAAGGCGCGCCGGAATTGCGCATCGTCAACCGCACGAAGGAACGCGCCAAGGCGCTTGCCCGCGAGATCGGCCTGACCAACGCACATATATATGAGTGGGACGAGCTGCCGCGCGCGCTGGAGGGGGCGGGCCTTCTCGTCAACACGACGACGCGCGGCATGAAGGGCGAGAACGATCTGACGCTCGATCTGTCGCCGCTCGCTGCGAAGGCCGTGGTCACGGATATCGTCTACACGCCGCTCGAAACGGGGCTTCTGCGGGACGCGAAAGCGGCCAGCTTCGCCGTCGTGGACGGTCTCGGCATGTTGCTGCATCAGGCGGTGCCCGGCTTCGAAGCCTGGTTCGGGACGCGGCCCGAGGTCACGGATGAATTGCGCGCGCATGTTCTGACCGATATGGCTGCCTGAAAACAAGAAGGCGCAAGAAGAAGCATGAGAGGGAGAATGCAATGCTGCTGATCGGTCTCACCGGGTCCATCGGCATGGGCAAATCGGAAACCGCGCGCATGTTCCGCGAGCTGGGCGTACCCGTTTATGACGCGGATGCAGCCGTGCATGAGCTTTACGGCAAGGGCGGCAAGGCGGTCGCGCCCATCGGCCAAGCGTTTCCCGAGGCGGTCGTCGACGGGGCGGTGGACCGCAAGGCCCTGTCGCGCTGCGTGGTCGGCCTGCCGGACGACATGAAGAAACTCGAAGCCATCGTTCATCCGCTGGTTGGCCAGGTGCAAATCGATTTCCTGAAGCAGGCCGCGGCGGACGGACACGAGATGGTCGTGCTCGACATCCCGCTTCTCTACGAAACGGGCGGAGAATCCCGTGTCGATGTTGTGGTGGTGGTCTCCGCCCCCTACGATCTTCAGAAGGAACGCGTATTGGCGCGGCCCGATATGGATGAAGCGAAATTCGCAGCGATCCATGCCAAGCAGACGCCCGATGAGGAAAAGCGCAAACGCGCGGATTTCATCGTGGAGAGCGACAAGGGTCTCGACCACGCCGCCGCGCAGGTAAAAGAGATCGTCGCGGCGTTGAAAGGCCGGGAGGGCAAAGTGTTTCGGGAGAGACTGCCTCAGGCCTGATCCCGAGCCGGATAGGGGAGACGACGAATGGAACCGAGATTGAGCCTCGTCACACTCGGCGTTGCGGATCTTTCCCGCGCGAAGGAGTTTTATGTCGCGCTTGGCCTGACGCCCGCCCAGGCCAGCAACGAACAGGTCGTTTTCTTCCAGTTGAACGGGATCGCGCTGGCTCTTTTCCCGCGCACCGATCTCGCCGCCGATGCGGGCGTCGCGCCCCATGGCGAAGGCTTCAGCGGCATCACGCTGGCGCATAATGTGAGCTCGGTCGAGGAAGTGGACCGGCTGCTCGCCAAGGCGGAAGCGGTGGGCGGCCGCATTCTGCGTGGCGCGCAGGAGGCAAGCTGGGGCGGATATACCGGCTATTTCGCCGATCCAGACGGGCATGTCTGGGAGGTTGCGTTCAACCCCTATGCCGTGATCGGCGAGGACGGCTCCTTCCGCATTTCCGAAGACGACTGAACGCGCTAGACTCATCCAACAGAATTGATTTGCATCCTGCCCTGCGCCAAGGGACGCGCGCGCGGCGGGAGACGGGGCGAACCTCATGCGCGAAATCGTGCTCGACACGGAAACGACGGGCCTGTCCTGGGCCGATGGCGACAGGCTGGTTGAAATCGGCTGTCTGGAACTGCTCAACCATGTCGCGACGGGAAACAATTTCCACGTCTATATCAATCCCGAACGCGACATGCCGCAGGAGGCATTCAACGTACACGGACTATCGGCGGAGTTCCTCTCCGACAAGCCGGTATTCGCCGACATCGCGGACGAGTTTCTGGCGTTTGTCGCAGACGACCCGCTGGTCATCCACAATGCATCCTTCGATATGGGCTTCATCAACTGGGAACTGAAACTTCTCGGCCGGCCCGAAATTCCCGCCTCCCGCGCGGTGGACACGCTGCAGATCGCGCGGCGCAAATTCCCCGGCGCGCAGAACAATCTCGATGCGCTTTGCCGCCGCTTCAATATCGACAATTCGGGCCGCACCTTTCACGGTGCGCTGCTCGACAGCGAGCTGCTGGCCGAAGTCTATCTGGAGATGCGTGGCGGCAGGCAGCCCGGTCTCGTGCTCGATGCCTCGCTCAATTTCGACGGCACCGAAGCGGCCGAGCAGGTCCAGCGCCGACAGCGTCCGGAGCCCCTGCCCCCCCGGCTGACGCTCGAGGAGGTGGAGGCCCATGACGCCTTCATCGCCACGCTGGGCGAAGATGCTCTCTGGCTGTCGGTGAAAAGTTAGGCCGCAGCCTCAGTTCGGTTTGGCGCCGGCGACTTCCGCCTGCATCTGCTCGCGGCGCTGCTGATAGAGGCTCACGAAATCGATCGGGTCGAGCAGCAGCGGCGGATAGCCGCCATCGCGCGTGACGTCGGCGATCATGCGGCGCGCAAAGGGAAAGATCTGGCGCGGGCATTCGATGACGAGCACCGGTTCGAGCTGGTCTTCGGGAATATTTTCCAGGCGGAAGAGACCGGCATAGTCGAGCTCAACGAGAAAGAGCGCCTTGCCGTCGACCTTGGCATCGACGCCGATTTTCAGCGCGACCTCGTAATCGGCATCGGCCATGCGCTGCACGCCGACATCGACGCGGACATCGATATTGGGCTGGCCCTGAAGCTGACCGAGAAGGCTCGGCGCGTTCGGGTTTTCGAACGACATATCCTTCACATACTGCGTCATGACGCGAAGCTGCGGACCGGCCTGAGCCGCGGCGTCTGCGGAAGTCTGTCCGGTCTGGTTGTCGTCGGCCATCTCTCGTCATTCCCCTAAAAATACAGGCTGGCGCCGGCGGATCGAAAGCCGCCGGATCGCTGCTGGCTAGCACGTATGGGAAAGACCGGCAAGGATGCCCATGAGGCGGAGACGCGCGGTTACTTCTTCCAAGGCGAATCCGGGTCGGACGGGCCCTTGCCGCCGGGTTCCTCGTCGGAAATCTCGACCGCCTCGCCCTCGATGACGACGCCGTCCGGTTTCCGGCCCGGACCCGATTGCGGGCCGCCCCTTTCGGGCCGTCCGCCCATACCGTTTGCCATGACGCCCCCCATACTGCCATCGGCGCCGGGATAGACCTTCAGCCGCCCGGTCCTGATCGCCCAGCTCACCAGGCCCTTTGCGACCGCGTGACGCACCGGCGGAATGAGAAAGAGAAAGCCCATCGTGTCGGTGATGAGGCCGGGCGTGACCATCAGCAGCGCGGCGGCGAACAGGAACATGCCGTCCAGCACCTCCGTCACCGGCGCTTCGCCGCGCTGAAGCGCGGCCTGCGCCCGCTGCCAGGTCTGGAAGCCCTGCAGCCGCAAAAGCCAGGTGCCCGCGACCGCGGTCAGGATGACGATGGCAAGCGTCGGCCAGAGCCCGATCAGACCGCCCACCTTCACGAGGACGGCGATCTCGGCCAGCGGCATAATGATGAAAATCAGGAAGAGAATCGGAGCCAATGGATTTCCGCGTTCTGGCAAAGCGTCCGGCGGCGACGGTGCCGGTGGCAAATTGCCTTTCGGTGTCTTACGTTAGATAAGACGAAACAGTAACGGTGCAATGGCCCGCCGTCACGGGCCCAGCGGGCCGGTTTGGGCCCGGGTGGCGAAAGCGGATGGAAAACAGCGTGACATTTCTCAATCTAATTCTGCTCGCGGTCGCAATAGGCGTGCTTTTCAAGCTCTACAGCGTATTGGGCAAACGCACCGGGCATGAAAGGGAACCTTACGATCCCTATTCCCGCCCGGATACGCAGTCGGGGGATGACAAGGTCGTCACCCTGCCGCGCCGCAATACGAGCGGCCAGATGTCCGGACAGCGCAACAGGGAGACGTCCTGGGAGGCCATCGCGCCGGAAGGGTCCGAGCTTGCCCATGCCCTCACCGAGCTGTCGCTCGCCGACCGTAGTTTTGATCCCAATGCCTTTGTCGAGGGCGCGCGCAGCGCCTATGAGATGATCGTGACCGCCTTCGCCCATGGCGACCGCGAGACGCTGAAGCCGCTCCTCTCCGACGATGTTTTCGCCAATTTCGACGCGGCCATCGAGGACCGCGAGAAAAAGGGCCTCACCCTCGACCAGAGCCTGATCGGCGTCGACAAGGCGGAAATCCGCAAGGTGGAGCTGTCGGGCGCGGAGGCACGGATCACCATGCATTTCGAGAGCCAGATGACCTCCTGCACCAAGAATGCCGATGGCGTAGTCGTCGAGGGCGATCCGGTGACCGAACGCAAGGTCACGGATGTCTGGACCTTTGAGCGCAATGTGAAGAGCCGCGATCCCAACTGGCGTCTGGTCTCTACCGGCAGTACCGATTGAGGGCCGGATCATGGGGGGCGTAGCGGGCCCGAAACAGGGTGGGCGCCGGGCGGCGCTATCGGTTCTTTTTGCGGCGGCGCTGGCTCTGGGAGGCTGCGGCACCATGCAAGGCAACGACAGCGGCGCGACCCCGGCCCGTTCGGCCCAACCCGCCCACCTCGCACAGGGGGGGCCGAGCGGCCTTCATGCGATTTCCTTTGGCGATCTGCCCGGCTGGGCCGCGGACAATCACGGCGCCGCGCTGCTGTCGTTCAAACGATCCTGCGCGCACATCGTGAAACTTGGCGCGGCCGATCCGCTCGACCCGAAAACCGGCAGCGACGGCATCTATGGGGCAGTGGGCGACTGGCAACCGGCCTGTCGTTCCGCGCTGGATACCGACCCCGCCGCCGCCCGTGGCTTTTTCGAGCGTTGGTTCACGCCCGTCCGCTTTCCGTCCGAAACCCGGGCCGATGCGCTTTTCACCGGCTATTACGAGCCGGTCATGCGCGGCTCGCTGACGCGGCATGGCGCATACCAGACGCCCATCCTGCGACCGCCGCGGGGTTTTGCCGAAGCCCGCAGGGCGGGCGTCGTCTTCCCCACCCGCGCGGAAATCGAGGCGGGCGGGTATGACGCGGACCGCCAGCCCATCGTCTGGCTGGACAACCCGGTTGACGCTTTCTTCCTGCATGTCCAGGGCTCCGGCCGCGTGACGCTCGAAAACGGCGAAACCGTCCGCCTCGCCTTTGCCGGCAAGACCGGACGCCCCTACACCTCCATCGGCAAGGTGCTGATCGACCGCGGCGCCATCGCCCGCGAAGACGTGTCCATGCAGACCATCCGCGCCTGGCTGGAGGCCCATCCAGACGAGGCGAAGGAGGTTATGGATATGAACGAGTCCTATATCTTCTTCCGCCGGCTGGACGGCGTGGGCGCGGATCTCGGGCCTGTGGGCGCGGGCCGTGTGCATCTGACGCCGGGCCGCTCCATCGCCGTGGACCGCAGCTACCACCCGCTGGGTTCCCTCTTCTATCTGGCGACGAGCTATCCCACGCCCGGCGGGGACAAACCGCTTGACCATCTGATGGTGGCGCAGGATACCGGCTCGGCTATTCTGGGGCTGCAGCGCGCCGATATCTTCTTCGGATCGGGAGACAGGGCGGGCTGGGTCGCGGGACACATGAAATCGCATGGCGAGCTTTTCGCCCTGGTGCCTAAAGGTCTCGCGCCCTGACGGGCGTATGGCGGTAGGCGGAAACCCGGTTGACGGCAATGGCTGACGGCGACAACAAGACCAGGCGCGGCAAGCCCGCCCGCCGGCTGAGCGCCGGCGAGAGAGAGCTTTGGCAGCGCGTGACGCAGGAAGCCGTGCCGCTTCGCAAGCCGCGCCGGGATCCGATTGCCGATAAAACGACAACCGACATGCCAATGGCCGACCCGAAGCCGGAAGCCGGTGCCGCCTCCCGCACGCGCCGCGCCGCGAAACCGGCACCACTCCCGCCGCCGCAGCAACAGCCGGGTCCCGCCGCCCCGCCCCTGACCGGCCTCGACAGGCGCATGACCCAGCGGCTCGGACGCGGCCAGCTCGAGGTCGAGGCGACGCTGGACCTTCACGGCCATACCCAGGAGCGAGCCTATACGGTGCTGGCTTCTTTCCTGACCCGCGCAAGGGCGCGCGGCTTCCGGCTCGTTCTCGTCATTACCGGCAAGGGCGAGAGCCCCTATGCCCGCCACACGCTGCACGGCAACCACTTCTATAATGTGCCGGAAAGGCCGGGCATTCTGCGCGCCGCGCTGCCGAAATGGCTGGAGGAATCCCGCTTCCGCGCCATCGTGGCCGGGTTCCAGCCGGCTCATCCGCGCCATGGCGGCGGCGGCGCCTTTTATGTCCGCCTGCGCAAGAAGCGCGACAAGTGAGCCGGGCCGCATGACGCCCTTCGGCAAGAAACTCAGGGAATTGCGCGCCGCGCGCGGCCTGACATTGAAGGATATGGCCGCCGCGCTGCGCGTGACGCCCGCCTATCTTTCGGCGCTCGAGCATGGACGGCGCGGACGCCCGAGTTTCCGCTTCGTGCAGTCCGTGATCGGCTATTTCAACATCATCTGGGACGAGGCGGAGGAGCTGGAG
>CAYSVF010000096.1:0-8141 GCA_964434415.1 uncultured Parvibaculum sp. | reverse complement strand
CCGGGGCGCGCTTACCAACCGCTCGGGCCGGTTCGAGCCGCGCGGCTATGAGCTGGAAGACGATGGCTGGGACGGTCTTTCGGCCATCCCGGCGCTGAAGACCGAGGTCACGGTCGAGAGCCCGAAGACCATCATTACGCGCAACCAGTCGCCGGACATTTCCTTCGACCGCTCGATCAATCCCTATCGGGGCTGCGAGCATGGCTGCATCTACTGCTTCGCCCGGCCGACCCATGCCTATATGGGGCTGTCGGCGGGTCTGGATTTCGAGAGCCGCCTTTTCGCCAAGCCCAATGCGGCGCAGCTTCTGGCGCGCGAGCTTGCAAAGCCCGGCTATGAGGTGCGCCCCATCGCCATCGGCACCAACACAGATCCCTATCAGCCGATCGAGCAGCGCTACCGCGTCACGCGCTCCGTTCTGGAAGTGCTGTCGGCCTATAACCATCCCGTCACCATCGTGACCAAATCCGCCCGGGTGACGCGCGATCTCGACATCCTGTCCGACATGGCCGAACGCAATCTCGCCAAGGTCGCAATCTCGGTGACGACGCTCGACGCAAAGCTCGCCCGCGCGATGGAGCCGCGCGCCTCCACCCCGTCCAAACGCATGGAGGCGTTTTCCATGCTGTCGGAGGCGGGCGTGCCGACGGGCGTCATGGTCGCGCCCGTCATCCCCGCTCTCAATGACAGCGAGATCGAACGCATATTGCAGGGCGCAGCCCATGCGGGCGTCGCGCAGGCCGGTTTCGTCCTGTTGCGCCTGCCGCTCGAAATCGCGGATCTCTTCAAGGAATGGCTGGCCGAAAACGTGCCGGACAGTGCCGATCACGTCATGTCCCTCATCCGCCAGATGCGTGGCGGCAAGGAATATGACGCCGAATGGGGCCGCCGCATGAAGGGCACCGGCCCTTACGCCTGGCAGATCGGCCGCCGCTTCGAAATCGCCGCCCGCAAGCTCGGCCTCAACAAGATCAAGTCCGACCTCGACTGCGAACGGTTTCAGGTGCCGGGACGCGACAAGCAGCTGGAATTGCTGTGAGGTTCCTCTAGCCGTCATGGCCCGGCTCGTCCGGGCCATCCACGTCTTCCTTCCGTGTAGCAAAGACATGGATACCCCGCATAAAGCGGGGCATGACGATTGGAGGAAAAATATGTTCCGTCCCAGCGAAAGCCGGGATGACACTGGTTTAGTATGGGTAGCGAAAAGCAATACGGACACTCCATGCCGCGCCCAGCCCAACCGAGAACCGCCACCACGCCCGACTTCGCCTTCGAGGAAGAAGCCGGCGCGCCTCACCTGCTTGTCTGCGGCGTGGACGAGGCGGGCCGGGGGCCGCTGGCCGGGCCGGTCGTTGCCGCAGCCGTCATTCTCGATCCCGCGCGTCTGCCGCCCGGCCTGAACGACTCCAAAAAGCTCACCGCGAAGAAGCGCGAGGCGCTTTACGACCTCATCCGCGCGCAGGCGCAGGTGGGCGTGGGGCTCGCGAGCGTCGAGGAGATCGACCGCATCAACATCCTCGCCGCCTCCATGCTGGCCATGTCCCGCGCGGTAGCGGCGCTGCCCTCAGCCCCCGCCCATGCCCTTATCGACGGCAACCGGTCGCCGGAGCTTCCCTGCCTCGCCACCCCCGTCGTCAAGGGCGATGCGCGCTCGCTTTCCATCGCCGCGGCCTCCATCGTCGCCAAGGTCACGCGCGACCGGATGATGGTCGAAATGGCCGCCGACTTTCCGGCTTACGGATTCGAGCGGCATATGGGCTACGGCACGAAACAGCACCTCGAAGCGCTCGAAAAAGCCGGCGCCTGCCCGCATCACCGGAAAAGTTTCGCGCCCGTCGCCGCGCTCCTGACCCAAGATATTGAGTCCGCGGAGTCCCCAGAGACTCGATTTAGTGTCTCCGAATCCGTTAACCCATTGATTCCACAAAAATAATTGACGCCGATTCGCGACCTCGCCATGATCGCCCGCTCAAACGGGGCGACATGTAGAGGGGTTTCGAACGTGGCACGGGTCAGCAACGGCAAGGTGGAGTCCGCCGAGAAGATCATTCAGGGGAACTGCATCGAGGCGATGAACGCCCTGCCGGCGAATTCGGTCGATCTGGTTTTCGCCGACCCGCCCTACAACCTCCAGCTCGGCGGCGACCTCACCCGTCCCGACCAGTCCAAGGTCGATGCCGTGACCGACGAGTGGGACAAGTTCGAGAGCTTCGAGGCCTATGACCGCTTCACGCGGGAATGGCTCGCCGCGGCGCGCCGCGTGCTGAAGCCAACGGGTGCCATCTGGGTCATCGGCTCCTATCACAACATCTTCCGCGTCGGCGCGAGCCTTCAGGATCTGGGCTACTGGATCATGAACGACGTGGTGTGGCGCAAGTCGAACCCGATGCCGAATTTCCGCGGCACGCGCTTCACCAACGCCCATGAGACGCTGATCTGGGCCGTGCGCGATGCCGACCAGAAGAAATATACCTTCAACTACGACGCGATGAAGGCGCTCAACGAAGACCTTCAGATGCGCTCCGACTGGCTGATCCCGATCTGCAATGGCGGCGAGCGGCTGAAGGACAAGGACGGCAACAAGGCGCATGCGACGCAGAAGCCCGAGGCGCTTCTCCACCGCGTGCTGCTCGCCACCACCAATCCGGGCGATGTCGTGCTCGATCCCTTCTTCGGCTCCGGCACCACGGGCGCGGTCGCCAAGAAGCTCGGACGCAAATTCATCGGCATCGAGCGCGAGGCGAAATACATCAAGGTCGCACGCGAGCGCATCCGCCAGGTGCAGCCCACCGCGCCGGAAGACCTCAAGGTCACGCAGTCCAAAAAGGCCGCGCCGCGCATTCCCTTCGGCACCATCGTGGAGCGCGGATTGCTGGAGCCCGGCACCAAGCTCTACGACCCGCAGCGCCGCCACGCGGCCCGGGTGCGCGCCGACGGCTCGCTCGTCTGCGCCGACGCCACCGGCTCCATCCACAAGATCGGCGCCCATGTGCAGGGCCTCGAAGCCTGCAATGGCTGGACCTATTGGCACTTCAAGACGGATGGCAAGCTGAAGCCAATCGACATGCTGCGCCAGAAGCTGCGTGCGGAGATGGGCGAGGGATAATCCTCATTTGTCATGCCGGCGAAAGCTGGGACCCAATCCACGTTTCAGCGCGTTGTGACGCGAGTAGATCCCGGGAACAAGTCCCGGGATGACAGCCATTGTTGTAGCTACTTCCCCTTGAACAAAGGCCCCGCATCCGGCGCGGCATGCGCGGCTGCCTTTTTCATCACGGTCGGCAGGGCCTGCGCGTCGAGCGCCTCCTCCGGCACCCAGATACCGTCCGCCTTTGTCGCCTGCGCCGCACTCGCCTCGCCCACGAAGATCGCGAGCTGCAGATGGAAATGCGTAAAGCTGTGTTCGACAAGCCCCGGCACGCGGGTCCAGTCCGCGCTCACCGGCGCGGCGCTCAATAGCGCGTCCTCGTCGATCTCGGCTTGCGTCCATTCCGTCGTCGGCACTTCCATCATGCCGCCCAGCAGCCCCTTGTCGGGGCGGCGGCGCAGCAGCACCTCGCCCTTCCCGTTCCTTACATAGAAGCAGGCCCCGCGCCGCGTGGGCCGGGCCTTTTTCGGCGCGCGGCGGGGCAGCGTTTCGGCGATGCCCTTTTCCAGCGCCTTGCACCCGTCCGAAACCGGACAGCGATTGCAGGACGGCGATTTCGGCGAACAGATCGTCGCGCCGAGATCCATCATGGCCTGAGCGAAATCGCCGGGGCGGTCCTCCGGCGTCAGCGTCTCGGCGGCGGGACGGATTTCCTTCTTCGCCTCGGGCAGCGGCGTTTCGATAGCAAAGAGCCGCGCCACCACGCGCTCCACATTGCCGTCCACCACGGTCGCCTTGCGGTCGAAAGCGATGGCGGCGATGGCCGCGGAGGTATAGGGCCCGATGCCCGGCAGCGCCTTCAGCCCCTCCTCGGTATCGGGAAAGCGCCCGCCATGCTCTTCGGCGACCTTCACCGCGCAGGCATGGAGGTTGCGCGCGCGGGAGTAGTAGCCAAGCCCCGCCCAGGCCTCCATCACCTCGTCGCGCGGCGCGGCGGCGAGGCTTTCCACATCCGGCCAGCGGCTCACGAAGTCGCGGAAATAGGGGCCCACCGTCGCCACGGTGGTTTGCTGGAGCATGATCTCGGAAAGCCAGACGCGATAGGGGGCCGCCCTTGCGCCCTTGTCACGCGCTTTAGGCCGCACCCGCCAGGGCAGATCGCGCGCATGCACGTTATACCAGGCAAGCAGCCTGTCGCTCACGCTCTCCGGTTTTCCACGCTTTTTTGCCGTTTTTCCCGCCATGCCTCCATATGTGGCGGGCGGGGCCTTCTCGTCAAACGCCTTGGCGCATGGCCTTGCGAAACGGTGATGTGCGTAGAGGGCAAATCCGAGTCAGAATGCGCGCCATGAACGAGTTGCTGGGAAACAGGATCGCCTCCAGGCGCTATTCCCCCGCGCCCATTGGCGGACGGGTGATGGAGGCTGCGCGCGACACCTTCAAGAAGCGCGGCTTTGCGCAGGTGCAGATCCTCTCCCACTGGCCGGAAATCGTGGGCGAGACGCTGGCGGAATATTGCGCGCCGGAAAAGCTCAGCTTTCCGCGCTTCTCGAAGGAGGAAAAACAGAAAGGCCCCTCCACCGGCGCCGTGCTGACGCTGCGCGTGGAAGGCCCGGCCGCGGTCGAGATCAAGCATCTGGAGCCCCAGATCGTCTCCCGCATCAACGCATATTATGGGTATGACGCGGTCGCGCGGCTGAAACTCGTGCAGGGCCCGCTGCCGCACAAGCCCGTCCGCAAGCGCCGCAAGATCAGGGCGCTGACGCCGGACGAACGAAAGAAGCTTGGCCAAGAGCTTGAATCGATACAGGAAACGCCTCTCAGGGGAGCGCTGGCCCGGCTGGGTGAGCGGGTCATCGGGGCCAATAAGGGCTGAATGCGAGTCCCGATTCTCGTCTGATGGCAACAGAAAGGATTCGTTGAGGGGGCCCCTCAAGGCCGCCATAATACGCAACATCTAGTGGGGACTAGCAGTCGTGAATCAAAATCGAGTTATCATCATCCTCGCCGCCATCGTGGTGGTCTTGGGCCTTGGCTATCTCGCCTACACCCAGTTCGGGCCGTCCGCGGAGGCCGAGCTGGCGTCCGCCGACGTCATGACGGCCGACAGCGCGCTGGAGAAGGAGCTTCTGGTTCCCGGTCCGCTCGGCGACATGACGATGGGCGAGAAGGACGCGCCGGTGGTCGTCATCGAATATTCCTCGATGACCTGCCCCCATTGCGCCGACTTCAACAACCAGACGTTTCCCGAGCTGAAAAAGACCTATATCGACACCGGCAAGGTCTATTTCATTTCTCGACCCTTCCCCTTCGACAGCGCGGCGACGGCGGCTTTCATGCTCGCCTTCTGCGCGGGTCCGGAGCGGTATTTCGGCTTTATCGACGTGCTGTTCGAGCAGCAGCGCCAATGGGTGCTCGCGGACGATCCGATGGCCGCGCTGGAGAAGATCGGCCGGCAGGGCGGCTTCTCCAAAGAGCAGTTCGAGCAATGCATGAAAAACGGCAAGGTCTTCGACCATATCTCCAAGGTCGCCAAGCGCGGCGCTGAGAAGTTCGAAGTCCGCTCCACGCCCACCTTCTTCATCAACGGCCAGATGGTTCAGGGTTTCATGACCTGGAGCCAGTTCCAGCCGCTGATCGAAAAGGCGCTCAAGGGCGAGGACATCACCAAGTCCGAACCCGAAGGCGAAACCACGCCGGCGACCGAGGACGAGACAAAGCCGGCGGACAGCGAAGAAGCGCCGAAGGACGAGGCTGCGGACAGCGAGAAGGCGCCCGAAGCCGAGGACGCGGCAACGCCCGCCGAGGCAGAGAAAGCGCCCGAGGCCTCAGACACTACGAAGTCCGCGGACGCTGAGAAGCCCGCGGATCGCGAGAATGCACCCGAGGGCAAAACAACGGCGCCCCAGGAATAGTTCAGGCGGGGAGAGCGCGTCTCTCCCCTTGTTTCAACGCTAGAGATGAACGAGCAACCCACGTGAAGTTCAACCGGCTACGCCTTTCCGGCTTCAAATCCTTTGTCGATCCGACCGACCTCATCATCGAGGCCGGGCTCACCGGCGTAGTCGGTCCCAATGGCTGCGGTAAATCCAACCTGTTGGAAGCGCTGCGCTGGGTGATGGGCGAGAACTCGTTCAAGAACATGCGCGGGTCGGGCATGGAGGATGTGATCTTCGCAGGCACTTCCGCCCGGCCTGCGCGCAACCATGCCGAAGTCGTTCTCTATATCGACAATGTCGATCGCACCGCGCCCGCCGCCTATAATGACTGCGAAGTGGTGGAAATCTCGCGCAAGATCGAGCGCGACGCAGGTTCCACTTATCGCATCAACGGGCGTGAAGTGCGCGCGCGCGACGTGCAGCTTTTCTTTGCCGACGCCTCCACCGGCGCGCATTCGCCCGCTCTCGTCCGGCAAGGACAGATCTCTCAGCTCATTTCGTCGAAGCCGATCAATCGCCGCCGCATCCTGGAAGAAGCCGCGGGCATTACCGGCCTTTATACGCGCCGCCATGAAGCGGAGCTTCGTCTGAAGGCGGCCGAAACCAATCTCACCCGTCTCGACGATGTGGTCGCGCAGCAGGAATCGCAGCTGGCGAGCCTGAAGCGTCAGGCCCGTCAGGCGGTGCGCTATCGCAATCTCTCCGGTCAGGTCCGCGAAACGGAAGCCATGCTGCTTCACCTGCGCTGGAGCCATGCGCGCGAAACGCTGGCCGCCGAAGAGCAGCGCCTTGCCGAAACCGATGTGCGCGTCGCCGACCTCACCCGCGAGGCCGCCGCCGCCGCGCGCCTGGAAGGCGAAGCCTCGCAGGGCCTGCCCCAGCTTCGCGAAAAGGAAGCGGAAGCCGCCGCGCGGCTGCATCGCCTCAATGTCGAGCGCGATAATCTCGATGCGGAGGAAACCCGCGCCAGGGAACAGGCAACCCGTCTTTCCGCCCGGATCGAACAGACCGATCAGGACCTTGCCCGCGAACGCGGCCTGATCGAAGACACCAATGCCGCGATCGAAAAGCTCGACGCCGAATCCGCCGAACTGAAAGCGTCCGAGGAAGGACAGGATCAGGCCAAGGCGGAAGCCGAAACCCGCGTCGCCGATGCGCAGGAAAAGCTCAATACGCATGAAAGCGAGCTCGACCAGCTCAATCAGGAAATCGCGAAGCTCTCCGCCGAGCGCAACAGCCTGGTGAAGTCGATCGAGAGCACGCGCCAGCGCATCGAGAAGCTGGAACGCCAGCTTGCCGACATTTCCCGCGAGCGCGACACGCTGTCGGATGCGGAAGAAAAGAAAGCCGCCATCGCTGCGCAGACCGCCGAGCTTGAAGAGGCGGCCGAGAAGGTAACGGCGTCGGAACGTCAGGCGCAGGAAGCGGAAGACGCCCGCAAGAATGCGCAGACCGCCGAGGCGCAGTCGCGCGAGCCGATGCAGGCCGCCGAGCGCGTGGTCGGCGATCTTTCCGCCGAGGCCAAGACGCTGACCGAATTGCTCGCCGTCGGCGAAAGCGATCTCTTCCCGCCGCTGATCGACGCGGTGACGGTGGAACATGGTTATGAAACGGCGCTCGGCGCGGCGCTGGGCGACGATCTCGCCGTGCCGGCCGACGATGCCGCGCCGGTCCATTGGGGCACGCTGCCGCCTTTCGAAACGCCGCCGGCGCTTCCCGAAGGCGCGACGCCGCTTTCCTATTTCGTGCAGGCGCCCCCCGCCCTTGCCCGCCGTCTGTCGCAGATCGGCATTGTGGTGTCGGAAGAAGACGGCGAGCGTCTTCATGCCGCGCTGAAACCCGGCCAGCGTCTGGTCACGCAGGACGGTGCGCTGTGGCGCTGGGACGGCTACACCGCCGCCGCCGATGCGCCCACCGCATCCGCCAAGCGTCTGGAGCAGCGCAACCGGCTTGCCGATCTCGAAGAGGAACTGATCGAGGCGCGCCGCAAGGCTGCCGATGCGCGCGCCGCGTTCGAGGCCGCACGCCTTGCCGCCGAACAGGCCGCGCAGAACGAGCAGGAATGCCGCCGTGCCATGCGCGAGGCGACCCAGGCGCATAACCAGCTTCGCGAC
>CAYSVF010000095.1:0-8174 GCA_964434415.1 uncultured Parvibaculum sp. | reverse complement strand
CTGAGACCGACATGGAGCGCCATCACCGTGCCCTGGCTGAAGCCGACCAGCACGAGGCGCGAGCCGTCGAGCCCGAGCCGGGCGAGTTCATCGTCGATGAGCGTGTCGATGCCGCCGCGCGCTGCGTCTGCCTCGTCGAACATGCGGGGATGGCCGGCAGGCAGGCGCTGCATCCATTGATAGCCGCCATCGGGGCATGGCGTGGGCGCATCCGGCGCGACGAAAGCCATATCGGGCATCGAACCCTGCCAGTAATCGGCAAAACTCATGAGATCGGTCCCGTTGGAACCCAGCCCGTGCAGGAAAACGACCAGCCATTTCGCCTGGCCGCTGGCAGCGTCGCGGCGGAGGATTTTGCGTTCGTCGCTCATGCGGCGCGGGCTTTCGCCCAGTCGGCGAGGCGCTTGCTCGCTTCGGTCAGGATGCTGTCCTGCTTGCAGAAGCAGAAGCGAGCGAGATGGGTCGGCACGCCTTCCGAGGCCGCCGAGTAAAAGGCTCTCATGGGGACCGCGGCGACCTTCGCTTCCGTGGTGATGGCGCGGCAGAATTCTTCGTCCGTGCCGTTGAAGCCGAGGGGGCGGAAATCGGCGGTGACGAAATAGGTACCGTCGGCGGGCAGTACTTCGAGCCCGGCATCGGCCAGGCCTTTGGAAAGAATGTCCCGTTTGGCCTCCAGCGCGCCGGCCAGCCCGGCGAAATAGTCGTCGCCCTTCCCCAGCCCATAGGCAATGGCCGATTGCAGACCGGGGGCCGTGGTGAAGGTCACGAATTGATGCGTCTTGGCGATCACCTCCATCAGCGAGGCGGGCGCGGTGACGTAGCCGATCTTCCAGCCCGTCAGGGAGAAGGTCTTGCCCGCCGAGCCGATCCGCACGCAGCGCTCGCGCATGCCGGGCAGCGTCATCAGTGGAATATGGGTGTGACCGGAAAAGACCAGATGCTCATAGACCTCGTCGCAGACGGCATAGGCGTCGTATTTTTCCAGAAGCCCGGCTATCGCCGTCAGCTCCTCGCGGGTGAAGACCTTGCCGATGGGGTTCATGGGCGTATTGAGGACGATGAGCTTGGTCTTGTCGCTGAAAGCCGCCTCCAGCGCCTCCACCGGCAGCGACCAGTGCGGGGGCTGGAGGGAGACGGTCTTCGCCGTGGCGCCCGCGGCCTCGACCACGGGCCGGTAGCTGTCGTAACAGGGCTCGATCAGGATCGCCTCGTCGCCGGGCTGGAGGAGCGCGGTGATACTGTCATGGAGCGCCTCGGTGGCGCCGGAAGTAACCATCACTTCTTTCTGCCAATCGACATCGAGGCCGTAGAAGCGCCTGTTGGCCTCCCCTACCGCCTCGCGCAGCGCGGGCAGCCCCATCATGGGCGGATACTGGTTGGGGCCGTCGACGATCGCCCGGGCCGCCGCCTCGCGAATATCGTCGGGGCCTTCATCGTCCGGAAACCCCTGTCCGAGATTAATGGCACCATGTTCGTTCGCCAGGGCGGACATCACCGTGAAGATCGTGGTGCCGAGAGAGGCGAAGACGGGATTGGCGGGTTTCATATCGGCTCCGTATGCGTGCCATTTCGTTTTCAGGGACCGCTTTTTCGGCTTGCTGTCCTTGTCGCGGGCGCCGAAAACACTGTCAACCGCGCGCCTATCGCCTTCTTCATCAAAGGCCGCTGGAACGAGCGCAAAACCATTGATATGTTGTTGCCTGCAAATTGTTCATTTCGCCTTTTTTATGTGCATCGACGCTGCACAACAAAAAGGCAAGGCATCGGGTGATGTGCCGCTAACCAGCTGAAAAATATATGAAATCGTGCCACGGCCCAGTTGGCACGGCCCATGCTATTCAGACATCACATGACGGCGGGCACTGAGGCCCAACCACAAGGAACCCCGGATGAAAAAGATCGAGGCGATCATCAAGCCGTTCAAACTCGACGAGGTAAAGGAAGCCCTTCAGGAAGTCGGTCTTCAGGGCATTACCGTTACGGAGGCGAAAGGCTTCGGCAGACAGAAAGGCCATACGGAACTTTATCGAGGCGCGGAATATGTCGTCGATTTTCTCCCCAAGGTGAAAATCGAAGTCGTGCTGAATGACGACACGGTCGGCAAAGCCGTGGAAGCCATCCAGGCGGCTGCCCGCACGGGCCGTATCGGCGACGGCAAGATTTTTATCTCCAATGTCGAAGAGGCGATCCGCATCCGTACCGGCGAGACCGGCGCGGAAGCGATCTAACAGAGCGCAACGGCCGGCCAACCGGCGACACGGCTCACAAGGTCCCAACCGGTGAACTCCGGGACCTCAAAAATATCGGAGGCACATCGCAGCATCCTTGCAGGGGAAACAGCCCCGGGTTGCTGTATCGTTTCAAGTTGAGGGGGCGGCCAGATCATGAGCAGCCCCCATCGAGAACAGGGAAAGAGGATCAAATGGCTGACTTCAATTCGGTCCAGGCGCTGATCAAAGAAAAGGACGTGAAATACGTCGATCTGCGCTTCACCGATCCGCGCGGCAAGATGCAGCACGTCACGTTCGACGTGAACATGTGCGACGAAGACTTTTTCGCCGAGGGCACGATGTTCGACGGTTCGTCGATCGCCGGCTGGAAGGCGATCAACGAGTCCGACATGATCCTGCTCCCGGACATCGAAACCGCGGTAATCGACCCCTTCTACGCCCAGACCACGCTGGCGATTTTCTGCGACATTCTGGAGCCCTCTACCGGCGAACCTTATGGCCGCGACCCGCGTGGCACGGCGAAGCTTGCCGAGGCCTACCTCAAGTCCACCGGCATCGGCGACACGATCGTGTTCGGCCCGGAAGCCGAATTCTTCGTGTTCGACGACGTGAAGTTCTCCACCGAGCCCTACAACACCGGCTTCGCTGTGGACAGCGTCGAGCTGCCGACCAACTCCGACACGGAATACGAGACGGGCAACCTCGGTCACCGTCCGCGCACCAAGGGCGGCTATTTCCCGACCAACCCGATCGATAGCGGTCAGGACCTGCGCGGCGAAATGCTGACGGTCATGGGCGAGATGGGCGTCGAAATCGAAAAGCACCATCACGAAGTCGCCGCTGCCCAGCACGAACTCGGCATGAAGTTCCAGACCCTCACCAAGGTCGCCGACCACCTGCAGATCTACAAGTATGCGATCCACAACGTGGCGCATGCCTTCGGCAAGTCGGCCACCTTCATGCCGAAGCCGGTCTTCGGCGACAACGGCACGGGCATGCACTGCCATCAGTCGATCTGGAAAGAGGGCAAACCGCTCTTCGCCGGCAACAAATATGCCGATCTTTCCGAAGAATGCCTGTGGTACATCGGCGGCATCCTGAAGCACGCCAAGGCGCTGAACGCCTTCACCAACCCCTCCACCAACTCCTACAAGCGTCTGGTGCCGGGTTACGAAGCGCCGGTGCTGCTGGCCTATTCGGTCCGCAACCGTTCGGCCTCCTGCCGTATCCCTTACGGCACGTCGCCGAAGGCCAAGCGCATCGAGATCCGTTTCCCGGATCCGACGGCGAACCCCTATCTCGCCTTCGCCGCGATGATGATGGCCGGTCTTGACGGTATCGACAACAAGATCGATCCGGGCGCGCCGATGGACAAGAACCTTTACGATCTTCCGCCGGAAGAACTGAAGGACATCCCGACCGTTTGCGGCTCTCTGCGCGAAGCGCTCGTTGCGCTCGATGGCGACCGTGACTTCCTGAAGAAGGGCGGCGTGTTCACCGACGACCAGATCGACGGCTATCTCGAGCTCAAGTGGGAAGAAAACATGCGGTACGAAATGACGCCGCATCCGGTCGAATACGACATGTACTATTCCTGCTAATCCTGTCGGATATGCAGAACAGCAAGGGCCGGAGCGAAAGCTCCGGCCCTTTTCGTTTGGCGTGTCAGGCCGCGTGGGCTGCGCCCTCTTCCCAGAGCAATGTAACGGCGGGTCTCGCTTCCCAAAGCGAGGGCTCGTGATGGATGAGGATGGTCGCACCCTCCTCGCCCAGATCCGCCAGGCGGTCCGCGCTTGCCTGAGCTTCCTTCCTGTCGAAGGTCAGTCCCGGCGGTTTGCGGGCTGCAAGTTGTCCGGCGGTATAAAGCGCATCGCCCGTCATCACGAAACGGCGGCCCGACGGGAACGTTACCTGAAGGCTCTGATGGCCGGGCGTATGGCCCACCGTCGAAATCAGCACCAGCGCGCCATCGCCGAACACGTCGAAACTGTCGTCATATTCGATCAGCTCCAGCGACTGGCCGTCGCCGAAAAAGTCGTCGCGTACATAGCCATGCTTGCCGGTGTCCATCAGCCCCGTGGCGTGCTCGTATTCGCTGCGGCGCGCCAGCACGGTCGCTTTCGGAAAGAATCGGTTCATGCCGCAATGATCGTTGTGGAGATGGGAGTTGATGATGAAACGAATGCGCGAAGCCTCGATGCCCGCCTGCTCCAGACGCGCCAGCAGCGTCTCGCTCTCTTCGTATTCCGGCACGGTGACCGTGGTCGCGAGCTTGCCCCAATAGCCGACCGGATCGTTGCAGACACAAGGATGCATGCTGGTATCCCAGACGACCAGACCTTCGGGATGCTCGATCACGAAACACATGGAGGGCACGCGGCGCAGTTCGCCCCGTATGCCGCCTCCTTCGAGCAGGCCGGTATCCACGCCAATATGACCGCAGCAGGCGGACAGGAGCTTCATCAGACCGCCTCCAGCAAAGCGAAATCCACGCCGCCTATCCGCACCGTGTGCCCGTTCACCGGCAAGTCGAGCTGACGGGCCTTCTCCAGCGCCCTGCCGCGATCGCGCATGGCAATGTCGATGCCGACGACCCCGGTGCCATCCTCATCCACCGGATCGACGAAACGAATGACGCCGCGCGCCAGGCGCACTTCCGGACCGTCATCGGCCGTGGCCACTTCGCCCTGAAGAAGCTCTCCCCATCTCTCGGCGAGTTTGCCCGGTACGCGGGACTGGATGGAGACGGCGCGAATGCCGGTCGCATTGTCGCTCCGCGCATTTCGCCATTCCCTGCCAGCCGGCGGCCAATCGCTGTCGGGATCGAACCAGTTCTCCACACCGGTAACGGAATCGACCGAGGTCAGCACGCCGCCGAAATCGCCGGGATGGAAATGAGTGAAAACATAGGTTCCGTCATGCTCGGCGATCTTGCGTGCCCCGAGCCCCAGAATGCGGTCGCGATGTGCATGGGCATCTTCGGATTGCAGGATGACCATATACCCCGCATCGCCGCCCCGCCTGTGAAGGTAGCGCAGCGCTGAGGCGTCGCCCTTGACCGGCTGCACCACCTCCAGAAACTCGCCGCCGACCGGCATCACGGCATTGACGAGACCGAATATGCCGACGCCCGGATCGTTATAGGCGACCTTCAGGCCCAGCACGTCGCAAAGCTGCTTCACCACCGGGTCCAGGTCATGCGCAACCAGCGCAATCTGCCTCAACCACATGTCTCCCTCCCTTTTTTACTCCGCATACGCCTGTTTATTTAGTTCGTACACGTCTCTTTCCCCGACATCCAGTTCGGTCAGCAATGTTGACCAACAAATTTGTCGCATCCCACTAATTTCGTTGACGTTTTTGCCGTCTCCGGCGTAGCATTTAGTCATCAACCAACGGAGGAGGTTTACGAAGATGACCCCACCGGCGCAGGAAATCTCCTGCTAATATGACGCTACACTCACCGTCACTCGACGCGCATCTAATGCGCCGCCGCGCCAGCCAATCATATAGGCCTTTGCGCGAGGAAATTGCTGGTGTCGGAGGTCCAGACCAGACGAGCGCCACTGAGCGTGCGACAACGACGATGAGCCTATATTCGGGTTTACATCCCCGAAGGAGTGCGGAAAGCACATCCAGATAGCAACCCCGCAAGGAACGCCCGACAGGATGACCGGGGCTTCCGATAGAGCGGGGTTGCGCCGTTGACGTTTCATTCCCCCGACGCCCTCCCCCCTTTCTCGCATCTTCAGCTTCATGCAGCCCAGTCCGGCACCACACCGTGCTGGATGCCGAACACGATGGGCGCCAGCCAATAGGTCATGGCGACGATCAGGACGAGAAAACCGATATTGAGCCAGACGCCCGCCCGCGCCATTTGCGGCAGGGTGAATTTGCCGCTGCCGAAGACGATGGCATTGGGCGGCGTGCCCACCGGCAGCATGAAGGAACAACTGGCCGCCAGCGCCGCCGGCACCGCCAGCAGCAGCGGGTTCTCGCCCAAGCTGATCGCCATGGCAGCGATAACCGGCAGAAACGTCGCCGCCGTCGCCGTATTGCTGGTCAGTTCGGTCAGCAGAAGAATGCAGACGCAGACCAGCGCGACCAGCGCCAGAAGCGGCATGGCGCTTGCCCCGTCGAAGAGACTGCCGATCCAGCTCGCAACGCCCTGCCCCTCGATCGCCGCGGCAAGGCTGAGCCCGCCGCCGAACAGCAGGAAGACATCCCAGGGCAGGCGCTTTGCGGTCTGCCAGGTCATCAGGAATTCGCCTTCGCGCAGATTGACCGGGATCAGGAAGAGCGCGATGCCGCCGGCCATGGCAATGGTGGTGTCATTAAGAAGCGGCAGCCAGTCCTGCAACAGGGGCCGAAACACCCAGGCGGATGCCGTTGCCGCGAATACGATGGCGACATGCTTTTCCGGACGGCTGATGCGCCCCAGCTTTTCGCGTTCCACCGCGATAAGAGCATCGACGCCCGACATCTCGACCCTGTCCAGCCGGAAGAGGATCCGTGTCAGGAACACAAAGGTCAGAGGCAGGCCGATCAGCACGATCGGAATGCCGAGCAGCATCCATTGACCAAAGCCGATCTGATAGCCGTAGGTCTGGTTCAGAAAGGCGGCGAGCAATGCATTGGGCGGCGTGCCGATCAGCGTACCCAGCCCGCCAATGGTCGCGCTATAGGCAACCGACAAGAGCAGCACCAGCGAGAAGTCCGCCGCGCCCGTCTTGGCTTCTTTGCTCACCGCCTGGTCTTCCACCAGCGCGATCACCGACATGACGATCGGCAGCATCATGAGAGAGGTCGCCGTGTTGCTCACCCACATGGAAAGCATCGCGGCCGCGAGCATAAAGCCGGCGACGATGTGGCTCGCCTTGTGGCCCATAACGCCGATCAGCGCGAGCGCGATACGCCGGTGAAGGCCCCACCGCTCCATCGCCAGCGCAATCAGAAAGCCGCCAAAGAAGAGAAAGATCAGCGGATGCGCATAAGGGCTTGCTACCTCCTTGATCGGCTCCACATTCAGCGCGGGCAGCAGGACCATCGGCATGAGCGAAGTTACGGGGATAGGCACAGGCTCGCAGATCCACCATGTCGCCATCAGCGCGGCGACACCCGTGACCAACCATCCTTCTCCGCTCAGGCCCGCGGGCGCCGGCAGCACGAAAGTCAGCAGAAGCAGAGCCGGGCCCAGCACGAGCCCCAGCTTCTGCCGTCCGCTATAGGCCGGTTCCGTTGCCGCCGGGGTCATATCAGCTCCGCTTCATCGCTTTGGCTGTTTTCGTCTCGTTCTTCTGGTAGTTCCGGAAGGCGGAGAAGGCCCCCATTTTCAGGTCGGGATCCTTGCCGTCGCCCATGCGGATGAGCTGGAGACAGAACCAACCCTGCTGGCCCCAGCCGTTCAACGCCTTGATGAGGTTGATCGGGCTGTTGGGACCGAGCGGGCCAGGCCCGATGCGAAGCGTCTTTTCATAGGTCGGGGTTTCTTCCGCCTGGCCGGAAAGGAGCTTCGCGGGAATGGCCGGATCGACGCAGAGCGGCCTTGCCAGGCCGACCACATCCATCTCCCCGCTCGCCAGCGCCGCATTCATGCCCGCAACGCTCCGGAAACCGCCCGTGACCATAAGCGGCATGGCGACCGTCTTGCGGATGTCGGCGGCATATTCGAGGAAGTAAGCCTCGCGCGCCACGGTGCTTTCACGCCGCTTCTCGGACTTTTCAGGATGAAGCGTCATGTCGTCGGCGCCGATCATGCGCGGTTGCTCATAGGTGCCGCCGGAGACTTCGAGCAGATCGACTGCTTCGTCGTTGAGCCAACCCGCGACCTTCATCGATTCCTCATGGCTGAAACCGCCGCGCTGGAAGTCGGCCGAGTTGAGCTTGACCGAAACCGGGAAATCGCCGCCGACGGCCTTGCGCACGGCGCGCACGGTTTCCAGC